>NZ_JBISBU010000026.1:0-66928 GCF_044385805.1 Haloferula sp. A504 | reverse complement strand
GTGGCCTCGCGCGGTCCTTTCCTTGCCTCCACGCCGCCGGATTGCTAGAAAGCTTCCATGGAACAAGCCCCGCCGCCGCCGCCCGCTGAATCGCCTGAACCGAACAAAAAGAAGGGCCTCCATCCCATGGCCTGGGTGGGCATCGGCTGTGGTGGCCTGCTGGTCATCGCCGTGATCGGGATCTCGCTGGTGGTCGGGTTCTTCAAGCGCAAGGTCAATGAGTTCCAGGAGGAGTTCGCCAACAACCCCGAGAAGGCCGCCGCGGAGATGATCGTCGGCATGAACCCCGACCTCGAGATGGTCATCGACGACGAGACGGCGGGCGAGATGACCGTCCGCGTGAAGTCGAGCGGCGAGGAGATCACGGTCAGCTACGCCGACATCGCCGAGGGTCGCTTCACCGTCACCGACGGCAGCGGCACGACCACCAGCATCGGGGCGGTGGACGAGTCGAAGATCCCCGCCTGGGTGCCGCGCTACCCGAACATCGCGGACCAGAAGAGCGTGTTTCATCAGGACAAGCCGGACGGGGTGGAAGGCGTGTGGATGTTCTCGACCCACGACACCACCGAGCAGATCGAGGCCTTCTTCGATGCGGAGACCTCCTGGTCCACCAGCAGCGGCGGCAGCTCGATGAGCATCAACGGTGCCCAGCAGCAGGAACTCGACTACAGCGGCGACGGCAGGGTGCTCAAGATCATCGCCGCTTCCAGCGGTGGCGGAGGGCCCACGCAGGTCACCCTGAACTACAAGGAGACCACTCCGTGAGCCGATGAGGGGACTCTGGGCCATCCTCCTGCCGACCTTCGCCCTCGGCTTCGGCGTGGCCTGGTGGCTCAAGCCCGAACCGGAGCGGGTCGAGACCGAGGCGGACCGGCCCAAGGTCGTGCCGCGGGCTCCGGGCGCGGAGTCCGGGCTGCAGGAGGTGGTCATCACTCCGCAGACCAAGCTGGACGGACTGGCGGAGCTCTGGTTCGAGAACTCACTCGACGAGGGGCTCGCGGCGATCGCCCCGGAGGCGATCCCCGAACTTCTCGCCGCGCTGGAGGAACGGGTCGGCTACTACGGGCTGAGCGATGGGGACGAGAAGGTCTTCGAGAAACTGGTCCTGCGATGGTACGATGCGGACCCGAAGGCCGCGCTCTTGTGGGTGCTGGCGCTCCCCGCGGAGGATGATCGCCGGATGCTGATCGCGAGCCTGATCGAGCGGGAGGCGGAGCGCGACTTCGCGAGCGCCTACAAGCTAGCGGTCGAGTATGGAAACGAGGCGGACGGCTTCCTCCGGATGGCCGACACCTTGTTCCGCAGGGCGGCGGAAATCGGGGCCCGGGAGGTGATCGACGTGAGCCTGCTCAGCCGCACCTCCGCTACGACCACCTACGGCCATGATCTCGAGTATCCCCCGGGTTTCGATTTTCGGGCGGCCCTCGACGGACTTGCCGACGCCCAAGCCGCGTTGGACGAGGGGGAGTGCCTGAGTTCGGTGCCTGCGAATCTCCTCGTCGAGTGGGCAAAGCGCGACCCGGGCGCGGCCTATGCCTGGCTGCAAACCGATCGCGTGACACCATTTGGCGACGACTTTTCCTCCTTCATTCGAGGATATGGACAGGCTGCGAAGCCAAAGGACCTGGGTGCCTTCGCCGCCCAGGTCTTCACGAGCTCACCGTCCGCCGCCGTGGGCTACCAGAAAGTCTTCCAGATCCTCGGCGAGGCCCCCTCGCTGGAGGTGGTCGAGGGATTTCTCGGGGCAAGTGGCGATCCGGCCCAGCGGGTGCAACATCTGGCCGGCTTGTTCAAGCAGGCCGAGTCGGGCCACGGATCGCTCGACGAGGGGGCCCGCGAACTGGTGCTGAGGGCGACGCCACCCGAGCTTCGGCTTCAATGGCTGGCAGCCTCGAGCATGTCGGTGGAAGCCCGGATCACGCTTGTTCCACTGCTGCGCAGCCTCGGTCACAGCGACGGGGAGATCGCAGTGATGACCGGTGCCACGGGCCGCTGATTGGCAACTTTTGCGTAACGTTTCCACCATTCCGGCGCTCTTCTTCCAGCGGGGAGGCGTGCCCGTTCCGCAAGGAAAAGCGTCCATGAGATGATCGGCAGGAAGTCAGGCGATGGGAGCCAGCAGTTGCAGGAGTTCGTCAGCGAACTCACGGCGAATCAGGGCCGCATCCGTGCGTTCCTGGTCAGTCTCATGCCCGGAAGCCCGGATGTCGGCGACGTGCTTCAGGAAACCAACATCGTGCTGTGGAAGAGCCGCACCCGCTACCAGCCCGGAACGAATTTCCTCGCCTGGGCCTTCACCATCGCGCGGCTGGAAGTCCTCCATCATCGGACCCGGGCGAAGCGTCAGCGGATCGTGTTTCTCTCGGACGAAGTGCTGGAGTTGATGGCGGAGGAGGTGCCGGATGATGTCGACCACGAGGCCTACCTGCGCGCGCTCGAGGGCTGCAAGGCGAAGCTTTCCGACACGCAGCGCGAGCTGATAGACCTGCGCTACCGTCCCGGCTTCACGCTGGAAGCCCATGCCCGCGAAACCGGCAGGAAGCCCTCCACCCTGCGGGTTGCGCTGATGCGCATCCGCGATTCGCTGCGCGAGTGCGTCGAGAACAAGATGAAGGAGCATCCCGCATGACCGAAGGACGTCCAGACGATCTCAAGGACCGGATGCTGGCGCTGCTCGATGGCGAGCTGGATGCCGGGGGCATCCGTCGACTTGATGCGGATCTCAAAGCCAGCCGCGAGGCTCGTGACTTGTTTCGTCAGCTTGCCACGCTCCACAGCGTGCTGGAGGAACAGGGTGAGGCCAGGACCCAGATCGGTCGGACCCTGATCCCCATGGAGCGCCTGCTCGCCGATCAGCGTCGCGCGATGGTCCGGAATTCCCTCGTCGCCGCCGCAGCGGTGGTGCTGCTCTCGGCGCTGGTGCTGTGGGTCAAGATGATCCCGCAGGCTCCGGTCACCCTGGGCGAGTTCCGTGCGGCCTCCGGGGCGCTCTTCTCCGTCGCCCATGCCGACGAGGATGAAGCCACATCGGGCAATGAATTGCGGGAGGGCTCGCGGCTGCTGCTGAGCCAGGGCACCATCGAGGTGAATCTTGTTTCAGGCGTACGGTGCGTGGTGCAAGGCCCGGCGAATCTCAAGCTGCTCGCCGGCAATCGGGTCGGGATTCCGGAGGGAAGCGCCTGGTTCGAGGTGCCACCCCCGGCGGTGGGCTTCACGGTCGAAACGCCGCAGCTCACCGCCGTGGACCTCGGCACCCGCTTCGGCGTGCTGGCGCGACCGGATCAGGGAGACCAGGTCCACGTCATCGAGGGTTCGGTGTCGGTGAAGGCCGCCGGGCCGGACAAGGCGAAGGAAGCCCTGGTGCTGGCGACGGGCGATGCCTGCGAGGTCCTGGCGGGCGGGGGCTTCGGCAAGATCGAACTGAATCCGGGAGCATTCGTGACCGCGTTGCCCGATGCGATCACCTTCGTCGATGCGGATGTCGACTGGCCCAACGGCAACACCGTCCTCGATGGCCCCGGCAGCTTTGGAGAAACGACCTCGGAGATGCCCAACAGCTTCGATGGGAGATGGAGCGTGCGCACCCGCGCCGGAGTCTCCGGCGGCAGCGTGCTCACCTCCGCCGTGGGTGAGAAATCGGAGCCGCGCCTCCGCACGAGCTTCGGTCTGCCGAAGTCGGGCCGGTATGCCATCTACGGCTACTTCTGGAACAACCGATGGGGCCAGGGCTCGTGGGATGTGGCATTCCAGCTCGGTTCCGGCAGGGCCATGACCGTTTACACCAAGGACAACGCGGTCAATCTCGCCTCGTTCCCGCAGGCGTTCACCGGCCCGGTCCCGACCGATGACGGCACCGGCCAGAATCTGTTCCAAGCGGAGCTGGGTGTCTGGAACACCTCGACCGATGGCAACGTGGTGACGGTCTATATCGACGACCCGGTCGTCGGTGCCGGAGTGCTCGATGAGCGGACCTGGTACGATGGCGTCGGCTTCCGCCGGCTCCCGGATGAGTGAGGCGGCCCGATCGTCCCATGCACGGACTCAGGACTCGGAGTCCAAGGTCCCGCGAAATGACCGAACGAAGCCGGCACCCGGCACCCCGAGAGTAACCTGTTTCTGATGGACCTGTCCCGCCCATGACCGCTCACCTGTCTGCCGCCTTGTTCGGAATGCTTGCCGGTGCCGCAGGCGGTGCTTTGACGCCAACCTCACCCCAACTCCGTTTCGACCCGGGAACCCGGGTGGAGTGGTCGACCCTGACGGGGCACGGCTACCAACTCCAATCGGCAGAAACTCCGGAAGGCCCGTGGATCGATCTCGGGCCGTCGATCGCCGGAGACGGCCAGAGCCGTTCCTTCTTCGATCCCGGCCCCTTGCACCGCCGCAGCTACCGGATCGTCGAAGAGGTTCCGGCAACCCCGGCCGCACCTCCTTTTCCCGGCAATGGAGGCTTCGAGTCGGGCACGGGCACCGTGGCGGACCAGTGGTCCACGGCGGGCAACACACCACCGGCCCGCAGCGCCGAGGCCGCCCGCAGCGGCAGCTTCGGCATCCGCTCCCGGCTCGTCAACGTCGGTGCCCAGCCTCGCGAGGGTCAGCTTGTCCAGAGCGTCAACGACGCCGGGGGCGCGATCGTCCCGGGGCAGGCCTACGAGTTCTCGTTCTGGGCCCGGCAGGTCAGCTCGGGGCCGTCCTACCTCCAGCAGTACGAGATGCAGTGGCTCGATTCGGCCGGTGCGGTCGTCGGAACCACCGGACTCAAGTCCTTCGGTGCCACCATCGGCGAGTGGACGGAAATCATCGAGACCGGCCTGACCGCGCCGGCCTCCGCCGCCGGGGCGTCCGTGCGGTTCCGCTTCGTCACCGGGGCCGTCGAGGGCGGCCACGGCGAGGTCCTGATCGACGATGTGGCCCTGTCCGGCGGGAATGGCGAGGGTGAGCCGGGCGAAACGAGACACCATCCGCTCGACGGCCGGCCGACCGCGAGGATCAGTTGGCCGACCACGCCATCGGTTCTCTATCAGCCCGAGACAACGACCAACCTCGACGACTGGACGCCACTTTCCCCGCCCGTGCTCGGCGACGGCGGCATCCATGAGATGCTCATTCCGGCTGTGGAGGACACGGCCTTCTACCGCGTCGCCTACCCGGATCCGCCGGCTCCGCCCCCCGTGACCGGGATCGTGCCGCTCCACGGCCCCGCGACCCTGCTCGAGCCGCCGACCACGGTCACGACCCCCGAGGCGCTCATCACCCACATCGCCGATCGTGCCCGCGACCGCCACGCTCGCGAGGACATGTTCCAGGCCTACGACCACTACCTTTCCTGGTACTGGGAAGACCGTACCATCGCCGTCGAGATCGTCGACCGCGTCGCTCAGGGCGGAAGTGGCGTGACCTTCAACTACACGACCCTCACCCCGCTCGGCTCCCCTGACTTCCGTGCCTTCTTCCGCGGCATCAATACCGTGGCCGAGTATTACACGAACGTGGGTGCCGACCTGGTCGGCCCGAACCAGTACTCGGTGACCCTCAACAACCGCCAACCGGGCGGTGCCCCGCTCGCCATCGGCGACCGGATCGAGATCGAGATCAGCCAGTTCCTCGAGGCCCCGGCCAACGGGCGCAAGAACTACTACGGCACCACGATGCTCTACATCGTCGGCCGGGGTATCGTCCCCTGGGAGGGAATCACGCTACCGGGCGGCCCGCCCCTCGATTCCTATCCGCTTCCGGAGGAAACCTGGCTCGGCGGACTCACCAGCCTGCCCTACCCGTATTCGGACGAGCCCGACAACCGCTTCAAGCAGATGGCCGGCAACATCTCGCCGACCAACGCCCAGCCCTTCCTGCTGGGCCGCCGCCTTCACCACACCGACTTCCGCGACGGCTCCCACTCGGAGTCCGGCAATCCCGACTTCACCGTCCACGCCGACAAGCTCGGCCCGGCCTTCATCTCGCGGAGCTGCGTGGAATGCCACGTCAACAACGGTCGCGCCCTGCCGCCTGCCATCGGCCAGCCGATGCTGCGCTCGGTGGTGAAGACCGCCGCCGATGCCGCCGGCACACCCCACCCCGTGCTCGGGCACATTCTGCAGCCGCAGACGACCTTCGGCGATGTCGAGGGCAGCGCGACCCTCGCCGAGTGGATCGAAAGCACCGGCCAGTATGGCGATGGTTCCGCCTACTCCTTGCGTCGACCGGTTTACGCCTTCGACGGCACCGCCCCATACCATTTCTCGGTCCGGCTTGCGCCGCCGCTGGTCGGCATGGGCCTGCTCGAAGCGATCGACGAGCAGTCCATCGTCGCCCTCGCCGATCCCGAGGACTCCAACGGCGACGGCATCTCGGGCCGCTGGCGCACGGTCACCGATCTGGAGACCGGCGACACCCGGCTCGGCCGCTTCACCGCCAAGGGCGGCCAGGCAAGCCTGCGGCATCAGATCGCCTCGGCCCTCAACACCGACATGGGGGTCACCACCGCGGTCTTCCCGATCCTCGACGGTGAAACCGAAGCCGGACCGGTGGAACTCGGCGATCCCGAGCTGGACCGGCTCACCCGCTACATCGCGCTGCTCGGCGTACCCTCCCAGCGGAACTACGCCGACCCGCAGGTTGTGCGCGGAAAGCAGCTGTTCACCGCCGCCAACTGCATCGCCTGCCACACGCCTCAACACACGACCAGCCCCCATCACCCGATGGCCGAGCTGCGCATCCAGACCATCCGGCCCTACACCGACCTGCTGCTCCACGACATGGGTCCCGGCCTGGCCGACAACCTCGGCGAGGAGGAGGCCGGCGGTGCCGAGTGGCGTACGCCGCCGCTGTGGGGCATCGGCCTGACCGCCGGCGTCAGCGGCGGCGAGGCTTATCTCCACGACGGCCGCGCCCGCACCCTCGAGGAGGCCATCCTCTGGCACGGCGGCGAGGGGGAGGCTTCGAAGGAAGCCTTCCGGACCATGCCTGCCGCCGACCGCGCCGCGCTGATCGCCTTCCTCCGCTCGCTGTAGTCTGAATGCAGGCCGTCCCTCGACGGGCTCTCTCCGTGGATCCCCGGCACCACCCGGTCTGGAAAGCCGAAAAGACTTTGTAACGAATCCGGGAATCGGTGCTTCCCTACATGAAGACACCACTTCTACACCATGAAATTTAGCCCCACCTCCCTACGCCAAGGTCTCGTTGTCGCCGGTTTGTTCTGCGGAAATGCCGCGTCGGCCGCGACGATCATCTCGCAGACTGCCAATGGCGCCAGCGCCTCTTCCGGGAGCGGAAACTACGGACAATCCTTTGAGGTGGATAGCACCCTTCCCGATAACCTGCTCAGCAGTTTCTCCCTCACAAAAGGAGGAAGCGGAGGTGGTACCACGACCGGCTATATCGATGTTTACACCATCGGAACTGCCGTTTTCGACGATCTCAATTTTGGGACAGGTGTCGAGACGGGGAATCTCAATTTTCTTGGTTCATCGACAAACTCCATCGACACCGCTTCTGCCGCAAGCGGCGACTCGCTGACGTGGAATTTCGCCAGTATTGCGCTACCAACTGACGAGGCCATATTTTTGGTGTTTTCAGACACGTCCGGGGCTGGGTCGTTCGTCGGAACTTCGGTCAGGGTTGAGGGTTCGGTAGCAAACCAAGTTTTCACCAACACCAACGCGTCGGAATCGCACACGCTGGCCTTCGCGGGCGATGTCCAAACGGCCTTTGGTAGTGAGGTAGACAACACGTATTCCGTCACGCTCGTTCCCGAACCCTCTGCTGCGGGCTTTTCCGCAGCCGCTCTGGTCGGACTGCTGCTTCGCCGTCGGCGTTCCTGACGGGCGTCTCCGTTCGTGATGGTGTCTTTCCCAAGATTGTTCGGAGCGCTTGGTGCGCTCTCATCCCGTTTCACCAATAGCCATGATCGCCAAAAACCCTTTCTTCGCCTCATTGGCTGCGTTCGCCTTCGGCATCCCGAGCTTGCCTGCTGACAACGTCCTCATCGACCAAACCTTCGACGGCTTGGCCAACGATATTGGGGGCCTCACCTTCCAGAAAATCGACAACGGCGCGGGTGGTGCGGGTTCCGTCGATTTCTCGACAGGTCTCATCACAACGACCGGGGTGGCCGCGAATACGCCCAACAGCAACGTCGGAATCAATACCTCTTCCCCGATCGATGTGGGTGCTCTTGCACCGACGGCCAACGGTTTTAAAATCACCTTCGAGGTGAGTGCGACGGATGTTGCCGTTTCCGACCTCTATTATAACGGCCTGTTTTTCGGGGTGACATCCGGAAGCGACGCCAACGGCACCGCAGGCCCCAGTCTTTGGGCCAATAATCCACACGGCTTCGGTTATGTGGCCGGCAGCGGCGACGGCGGATCCATCGAGTTTGGTTATGGCGAGGACAATTTCGTCCGGCAGGACGCCGAGGGTGGCGCCGCCAATGACGGCAACTCGGTCAATAAGGTCCTCGGCGGAACGGCCCCCGACGACGCCTCTTTCCAGGACGGATTCACCATTACCCTGTCCCTTTTCGATGACGACACTTGGACGCTCACCTCGACGGGCCTCAGCACCGACCTCAATGGCAGCGGGAGTCTGACCACGACAGGCACGGGGATGTTCGATTATGCCGCGATTTCAAGCGATCTGAGGCCCTACGTCAGCTTGCAAGGCGAGTATCAGGGAACCATTGAAGTAGACCGCATCACCGTCACCGCCCTCGAAACGACAGTGCCGGGAACACTGGAGATCGTGTCGATTTCCAAGGCGAACGATGTCGTGACCGTGCAGTTCAAGGGGACCGATGGTGAGACCTACGATCTCAACAAGTCCACCACCCTGGATTTCTCGACTCTGGACAGTCAGGACAGCATCACGCTGAGCGGAACCGACACCGGCGAGCTGCAGGACACCGGTGCGACCGAGGACGCGGCGTTCTACCGGGTGGAGCAGCAGTAGGCAAAGCGGCTGCCGCGCAAAGGCCGCGACGGCCGGTCATCCATCCACTTCCAAGTGCCCTGCTCCCTTTCGGAGCCGGGAGACCCTCCCGTTCTCAATCATAAAAACCCAACCTCGAAACCGCGTGCGGATGCATCTCTTAACGATCTCTGCCCGGCGATCTCCTCTGGCCCCAGCTTGATTCATGTCCTCTTCTTCCACGACACGCCTGGCACTTCTCGCAGCATTATTCACCGTCCACCTTGCAGGCAGCCTGCATGGAGCGCACTACCGAGTCTATTTGCTGGGCGGCCAATCCAATGGCAATGGACGGGGCGATGCCTCGCAGCTCGGTAGCCCATACAACGCAGCGCAAAGCGATGTCCGCTTCTACTGGCACCGGACCCAGGCGGTCAGCAATGTCGGCCACCTGACCGAAGATGCCTGGATCGACCTCGACACGGGATCCGGTCACGGCACGACCAGTCCGGTTTATCCAAGGGAATTCGGGCCGGAAGTCTCCTTCGGGCGGGCCATGGCGGACAACGACCCCGCGGTCAACATTGCCCTTATCAAATACACCGAAGGCGGGACGAACCTCCACACCCAATGGGCCTCTGGCGGCACCCAATACACGACCTTCGTCTCCACCGTGCAAACCGCCTTGGCGGCCCTGACGTCGGCCGGTGACACCTACGAGCTCGGCGGAATGATCTGGGTCCAGGGTGAAGCGGACACCGACGGAAACGCGGTCAACTACGAGACGAACCTGACCAACCTGATCAATCGGGTGCGGAACGACCTTTTTGGAGGAACGAGCGCGCCCTTTGTCCTGAGCGGACTGTCCGACAGCCAATACGGCGCACAGATCACCACTCCCGGAACAGGTTCCTACAGGGTGCGGCAAGCCCAGGAAGCCGTTGCCGCCGCCATGAACCAGGTCGGTTTCGTGAATACCGACGGCTTCCAGGTCAGGGCCGGCGATGCCATCCACTTCGAGTACAACGGACAGATCGCCCTCGGTCAGGGCCTCGCCGCGGGAATGTTGTCATTGGAGGCCAATCCTCCACCTCCGCCGCCTCCAACAACGACAAGCACCCTCATCGACCACACCTTCGACGGGCTGGCCAACGACACGGGCGGTCTGACTTTCCAGCAGGTGGCCAACGGCCTGGGCAGCGGTGGCTCCTCGGACCTGTCCACCGGAGTCATCACGCCGGGCAACAGCTTTTCTGGGAACTTTATCAACAGCAATTACGGCTTCAATGCGACAAGTTCCATCGACGTGGGCGCACTCGAGCCAACAGCGACCGGATTCGAGATCACCTTCGAGGTCAGTGCCACGGACGTCGATGTTTCCTCCTTGGCGTTCAACGGTCTGTTTTTCGGCGTGGTGTCCGGCACCGACGCCAATAATACCGGCGGAACCAGCCTCTGGGTCAACAATCCCCACGGCTTCGGCTACCTTGCTGGGGGTGCCAGCTATGGCCCCAACCTTGTGCGGCAGGATGCGGAAGGGGGCCAGATCAATGGAAACAATGGCACGGGCAACGACGCCAACTCGGTCAACACCTCGCTCGGGACCGCTCCCACTGATGCATCCTACAAGGACGGCTTCACCGTCACCATCCGCGTCTTTGATGATGATACATGGGCAGTGACATCGACCGGGCTCAGCACCGAGCTGAATGGCTCCGGCAGCCTCATCACTTCGGGTGCCGGCATGCTCGACTACGCCGCCATCTCCACGGACCTGACGCCCTTTGTCAGCCTGCAGGGGACCGATGTCTTCGGCGAATCCATCACGGTGGACCGCATCACGGTGAGCGCCCTCGTTCCGTCGGGAGACACGACCCCGCCAACCCTCGCCCCAAGCGCCATCATCGACGATCGGTCGGGCGGACCGGTCGCGGTGGGCACGGCGATCACCTACACGCTGACTTTCAACGAGGACATGGATCACACCACTTTCAACCCCACCGACTTCTCGGATGCGGGCGGTGACGTGAGTCTCAGCTTCCTTTCAATTACCGAGACCTCCCCCGGTGTCATCGAAGTGGTGGTCACCCCGGACAACGTCGGCACGCTGGAGTTCCAGGTGAACGCGGGTGCGACCCTGAACGACGCGGCAGGCAATCCGCTGAACACCGATGCGGCCATCGTCGATGACACGGCGATCACGGTCGAGCCTCCGCCTGCCAGTGCGACCCTCATCGACTACACCTTCGGCGGCACGGACGTCGGCCCCGCCATCCAGGTGGTGGAGAACAACGTCGATAATCTCGTCGCGGGTAGCGCCAACACCGGCACCGGACTCATCATCACCGGGGAAAGGGCCTCTCCCCAACCTGCGGACTCCCACAACATCGGCTTCAACAGCAGCAGCACCGTGGATCTCTCGTCCTACTCGGGATTCACCGCCACTTTCGTGGTGGACTCAATGAGTGTGGCCGGCACGGTGGCAGCTCTCAACTTCAACGGTCTCTTTTTCGGTGTGGTCTCGGGCAACAGCGCCACCGGCACCGCGGGTAACAGCCTTTGGGTCAATGATCCCACCAGCTTCGGCTACGTCCCGGGTTCTGCCTCCTGGGGCTCCCATATCATGGCCGAGAACACCGGCGGCGTGAGCGTCACAGCCTCGAACCTCACTACTCCGCAGCCTCCCAACGCCTCGTTCCTCGACGGCTTTACCGTGAGGATCAGCGTCTTTGCTGACGATACATGGCAGATTTCGTCAACCGGCCTGAGCCCTGAGCTGAACCAGACCGGCACGCTTTCAAACCTGACCTACTCGGATTTGGCGACCGCGGGCATCTATGCCAGCATGCAGGGCGAAGTGGGTGCCCAGCTCAACATGGGCCGCATAACACTCGAGGGCATTTCCACGGTGGACACCGACGGGGATGACATGCCGGACTCGTGGGAAGATGCCAATGGCCTGAACAAGAATGACCCGGCGGATGCCGCATTGGACAACGATGCCAACGGCGGCCCCGATGGGCTGACCAACCTTGAAGAGTTCCAAGAGGGAACCGATCCCCAGGACTCCGACACGGACGACGACGGCCTGAACGACGGCGATGAGGTGAACGGGACGCTCAATCCATGGACGGCGGGCGTCAAGGGATCGCCACCGGGCGAGCCCACCGATCCGAACGAGCCGGACTCCGACGGTGACGGAGTCAACGATGGCACGGAGATCACGCTGGGCACCGACCCGAATGCTCTGCCTCCGAACAGCGGCTTCACGGCTCCCTTCGTCGATACCGATGGCGACAGTTACCGCGACGAGGCCGAGACCGCACTGGGTTCAAATCCGAACGATCCGGACGATTGCCCTGATCACACGCCCAGCCCGGCCAAGCCGAACATCCTCATCATTTACACCGACGATCTCGGATTCGGGGACATCTCCCGCTACGGCAACCTGTTCGGCACCCCAAGCGCGTCGCCGACACCGAATGTCGATAGTCTGGCAGATCAAGGAGTCACCTTCACCCAGGCCCACTCCGCCAACGCCGTCTGCACGCCCTCGCGCTACTCGCTGCTTACCGGACGCTACAATTGGCGGAGCTTCCAGAGCATCTCGGGCTTCTATGGCTTCAAGAGCGGCATCGACAATATTCCTCTCGATAGCGATGTCACACTGGCGGAGTTCCTGAAGACCCAGACCTACGACACCGCCGCGTTCGGCAAGTGGCACATGGGTGGCAAATGGTATGCGCCCGGGACCAACAACCGGATCACCAACAACCCAAGCGATCCCTCCGCAGTGGACTGGACCCGTCGCATCGAAGGTCATGCGACGGACAACGGTTTTGACTACTACCGCGGCTTGCCCGTGGCGATCAACTTCGGGCCGTACGTCTACATGCACGATGATGTGGTCCAATACTGGGTCGAAGACTCGGGACCCAGCAACGAGTACGGGGACAAGCTGCCCAACGGCCGCAAGGGCTACTTCCGGGATGCCACCGCTTCGGACACCTTCCAGTGGTTCACAACAGGCGATCTCAACTCCACCGTCGTCGGGCCGAAGGACTCCCGCGCCAGCCTCGGGGATCCCTCCTACCGGCAAATCGACGCGGGCCCGGTCCTGGTCGCGGACTTCGAACGCTACATCGACGAACGCGTCGCCGCGAATGACACCGATCCGTTCTTTGCCTACGTGGCACTTCATTCGCCGCACCTCCCCTGGGCGATCACGCCCGAGTTCAACACCGGCACCTACGGCAGCTACGACTACCAGCGCTGGATGGCCGAGGTGGACGACCGCATCGGACGGATCCTCGCCGCGATCGACAACAACGGCATGACCAACGACACCCTGGTCATTTTCACCGCCGACAATGGCCCCGAAACGACCGCCATGAGCAACACGCTGGGGAACGGCGACGATGCCAACGGTCCCCTGCGTGGAGCCAAGCGCGACATCTGGGACGGGGGCACCCGTGTGCCCTTCATCGTCCGTTGGCCCGGCCAGGCCCCGGCCGGAATGGTGGTTACGGATGAGGTCATCTCGCAGGTGGACATTTTTCCGACCATCGCGGGATTCCTCGGCGAGGAATTGCCTGACAGCACGGCTCCGGACGGGGAATCGTTCCTCAACGTTCTGCGCGGCCAGCGCAAGCCGGGCGAGGCGCGCGGCGGCGTGGTGCTGTGTTCGATCAACGGGCACCTCGCCCTCAAGACCCCGGACGGCTGGAAGCTGATCGATTCCACCGGAGGCGGCGGCAACAACACCTCGTGGGACTCGGACAACAGCACGATCTCCAGCGCCGTCGGGATCGACCAGGGGACGCCGAAACAGCTCTTCGAGATGCCCGTCGACCTCGGCGAGGACGACAATCGCATCTCAGGCCTCACCGGCGACGCGGCCATCCGCGCGGAACTGGTCAGCCTGACCGGCCGCGACCTGCTGGGTGCCCTCGACCAGCTGCGCACCACCGGCGCCGTCACCCTCGATGGCCGCGAGCCCGACAACGACGCCGACGGCATGAGCAACAGCTTCGAGACCACCCACGGGCTCGACCGCGACTCGCCCAAGGACGCCTCTCTCGACAACGACGGCGACGGTGCCGACAACCTCTCCGAAAGCATCGCCGGCACCGATCCCAACGACCCTGGGAGTGTCTTCCGGGTCATCGACACTCAGGATGCCGCCACGACCTTCTCGGTCACCTGGCCAACGGTCGCCGACCGGGACTATGAGATCTTCTGGAGCACCAATCTCGCCGATTGGACAAGCTACTCATCGCACCCGGGAACCGGCGCGGACATTACCGTCCCGCTCGACAAGGCGACCATCGACGCGGTCGATGGCAATATCGGCGACCTCCAAGCCCTGTTCGTTCGGATCACGGTGGTGAAACCCTGACCCGAGCTCACGGAGGCCGACACTCCGTCAGGTGAATCGCAGAAATGGTCGGCTGCTCACCCACCTCGCGAACCTCGACCGCAGGCGAGGTCCTCACCCTGCTCGTGCCGATCCTGATCGACCTTGGAGGGAATCTGAGAAACAGCCGCCGACCCACGACCCGCACCCATCTCGATGACGGGGGCACCTGCATGCTCAAGGAGGTGATCCCCTTCTGCGCCCTCGGCCAGGGGTGTCCGATTCGAGGATGCTCGTTCCGAAACCCTCTCCGTGAAGCGGAACACGGGACCGCGGTAGCCAAACCAGAGGAAAGCATCCGGCGACCGCAAAATCCATGTAACGAATCCCGGGAATCGGCGCTCGATAGTAAAGCAACACACATGAACAACTCCATCCTCACCGCCTCTTGCGCGCTTCTGGCACTGGCCACACTGGGTTTGGTGCCCCGCCGGCGATATTCGGAAGGGCCGTTCCGTCGAAGGAGTCGATAACGATTGAAGCGATCCTTTTCCGCATGCTTCCGCTGCGGAGGTGTGTGTGCCCTGGTTGGACCTGAATCGATGAATAGCAATTTCAATAGGGCACTCCTTATTGTGCTGTCCAGCGCAGCTTTCCTGATGCCCGTGAAGGGTCAGGAGTTCCTCTTCGCGGACAACTTCAACCGCCCCGACAGCACCGACCTGAATGCTTCATCCGTGGGCAAGTCGGGAAGCTTCGGCGCGCTGGCTTGGATTGAGAAGAGCAACAGCGGCTCTCCGGAGATCGTCGGCGATCGCTTGCAATTGGGTGAGACCGGTGCCGGTGGTGGCTGGTCGATCGCCTGGGTCGACCACAACTTCATCGACGGCATCATCGCCACCCAGGGCGAGTTCACCGTCTCCGTCGAGATCGGCCAAACCGCCCCTTCGGGTGGCAACACCCGCTTCAATGGCTTCGCGGTCGGCAGTGCGCTGACCGACCTCACCGGCTGGACCGTCAACAACCCGGTCTCCTTCTCCTCGGACTTCTTCATCGGCTACGACTCCGCTGGCACACGGGAGGTCAAGATCTTCCTGGGAGGCACTCAGGCCTACCAGCAAACCATCAACCTGGATGCCGGCGCCACGCTGTCAGTCCGCTTCCATGGTTTCTCCGACTTCAACGCGGGCACGACCGTGAGCTACGAGGCCTTCATTAACGGTGGCTCACCCGTGAAGACCGGATCCTTCACCTGGTCGGGCACCAATGAGAACTACATCCACCTCTACTCGAACTACACCCAGCACACGGCTCGGGCGGACAACTTCGAGGTGAGCACCGTCGCCGAGGACGATGACGACGACGGCCTGCCGAACTGGTGGGAGCAGTTGTATTTCAACTCTCCGACCGCAGCGGATCCCAGCCTGGATGGACCCGACGGCGACGGCGTGACCAATGGGGAGGAGTTCCAGTTGGGCACGAATCCGATCCTCGCGGACAGCGATGGCGACGGGCTCGACGACGGCGTCGAGACCGCGACCGGGATCTGGGTCAGCGCGACCAACACGGGAACGCATCCTGCGGCCGACGACACCGACGGCGACGGCCTCAAGGATGGTGTGGAGACCAACACCGGGACCTTCGTTTCGGGCAGCAACACCGGAACCAACCCGCTGCTTGCGGACACCGATGGCGACAGCCTCCCGGACGGAGTCGAAACGAAATCGGGGATCTTCATTGATGCGGATGATCCGGGGACGAACCCCTTGCTGGCGGACACGGACCAGGACGGGGCCGGCGACTGGTATGAGATTTACGCCTCCTTCACCGACCCGCATGACCCGGGCGACAAGCCCAACGTTCCCTACCCTCTGCCCACCCACGACGGTTCGCCCGGTGCCGGCGACAAGCCGGTCAAGGTCTACATCATGTCCGGGCAGTCGAACATGGTCGGCGAGGGCACCGTGAGCGGTGCTGGTGACGGCACCCTGGAGACGATGACCCGCCGCCAGAACAAGTTCCCGAACCTGATTGATGAAGACGGAAACTTCATCGCCCGCCAGGACGTCCGCTATCGCGGGGTCATATCGGCCGTCGGCGATGGACCGCTCGTCCCCGGCTTCGGCAAAGACAGCAGGTTTTTCGGTCCGGAACTCGGCTTCGGCCAGATCATGGGATGGTTTCACGACGAGCCCGTTCTCCTGCTCAAGTCGTGCACCGGCAACCGCAGCCTCGGTTGGGACGTCCTGCCGCCCGACAGCCCGTCCTACGCTTACAACGGCACCAACTACTCCGGATACGGCTTGCCGATCCCGGCGACTCAGGGCGCGTGGTATGCCGGCAAGGAATTCGATCGCTTCTTCATGGACGAAAGCGAATGGGCGCATCCGGATGCGCCGTACACCAACGTGGTGGACATCCTCGACAACTGGGACGCCGAGTACGCGGATCCCGGGAAACCCTTCGCTGGCCAGGATTTTGAGATCGCGGGATTCGTCTGGTGGCAGGGCGACAAGGACCGCTACGACCTGGGTCTCGCGACGCGCTACGAGCAGAACCTGGTCAACCTGATCACCTCGTTGCGCAACTACTATGAGAATCGTTACCCCGGCAAGGTCGTGGCCGATGCCCCCTTCGTCCTTGCCACGCTCGGCCAGACGCCGCTGGACAGCACCAATGCCGCCGAAAAGGCGATCCTCGACGCCAAGCTTGCCGTGGATGGCGAATCGGGCAACTACCCGCAGTTCGCCGGAAACGTGAAGACCGTCTATGCCCATCCGCTCAGCGAGGGTGGTGCCTCCAACGGTCACTACAACCAGCGCGCCGGCACCTACCTGCTGGTCGGCGATGCGCTGGGCCGCGCGATGGTCGAGTTGATCGGAGGTGGCACCTTCGCCGACTGGATCGGAGGTTTCGATGTCGGCGCGCTGACCGGCTTCGACGACGATGCCGACGGCGACGGCCTGGACAACGGAGTCGAGGCGTTCTTCGGCACCCTGCCCACGGAATCGAATCCCGGACTGGCGGTCGCCTCCGTGACCGGCAGTGGCCTGACCTTTACCCACCCTCAGCCTGGTCAGCCGCTTGCCGATGTCACCGGTTCCTACGAATGGTCGCTGGACCTGTCGGCCTGGCATCTTTCGGGTGCGGAGATCAACGGGACGTCGGTCAGCCTTGTCCCGGATGAGAACCAGCCGACGCCGGGGACGACCACCGTGACTGCGACGATCACCGGCACCGCGCCCGGGGCCGTTTTTGTCCGGGCAACGGCCACCTTGCGCTGAGCCCGGCATGCCATTCCCCATCCTGAAGCCGGAGCTCGGAAAACCCCGACCGCGGAAACCCCATCTCGTCATGACAAACAAGAAGAGCGCACACGAAGCAGCCAGCTTCATCCCCTCGATGAAAGCACGTGGCATCTTTCCACTCTTCGCAGCAGCCATGGTCCTGCTCACGGGCGAAGAGCTGCATGCGGCCGAGGCACCGGTGAAGGTCTACATCCTGGCGGGCCAGTCGAACATGGTCGGCATCGGCCAGGTCAGTGGCGGCAGTCGCCGTTGGGGCGACGAGTTCATCGACCCGGTCCTCTCCGTTTACGAAGGGGATTACGATCCTTCCAAGGACTACGACGAAATGACGCCGATCCGGACGGTGAAGCTGGAAACATTCGGCGGGGTTTCCCCGCAGAAATACCCCGGCGGCGGCACCCAGATCGTGCGGGGTCAACTCCAGGTGAAAGAGACGGGCATCTATGAATTCTTTCCCGGCCTGGGCGATTCAAGAAACGCCATCATGCATGTGGATGGCCGGGAGGTGTGGCACCAGAAGCCGGGAGAACTTGCCGTCCAGAAATCCATCAAGCTGGATGCGGACAAGGAGGTGTCCTTCAAGGTCACCTATCTGACGGACAAGGCGGACGGGCTCGGCTGGTTCGGCCGGGTGGACATCCCCGGCACCCTGAAGACCGTCGTGAACATCGAGGGGAAGTTCCCCTACCTGATCGACGAGAAAGGCCGCTTCGCTCCCCGCGATGATGTCTGGTACAAAGGCGTCGTCACGGCGACCGCCCATCAGTGGCTGAACGTCGGTTGCGGTGCCAACAAGGAAAGCATCGGTCCCGAGCTCGGTTTTGGCCACATGGTCGGCAATTTCCACGACGAGCCGGTGCTCCTGCTCAAGACCAGCCAGGGCAACCGCTCGCTCGGCTGGGATTTTCTCCCGCCCGGGTCCGAGCGTTTCGAGCACACCGAGCCCGACGGGACCACCTACATCTACGCGGGCTACAAGGACCGGGCCGGGCGCTGGGAGAAGGGGACCGAGCCTGAGGAGAGCTCCTGGTATGGCGGGAAGCAGTATGACGAGTGCTTCGACGCCGCCAAGGAGGTGCTGGCAAATTTCGATGAGAAGTTCCCCCACTGGCAGGATCGGGGTTATGAGATCGCCGGCTTTTGCTGGTGGCAGGGTCACAAGGACGGTGGCGAAGCCGGCGAAGGCGAGGCCGGTGCCCATGCCATCCGCTACGAGCAGAACCTGGCACGGCTGATCGAGGTGCTGCGCGAGGAGTTCAAAGCTCCGAACGCACCCTTCGTGGTCGCAACCTGCGGCTTCAACGGCGGCGAGGGCTGGGAGCCGGGCAGCAGCGCCCGGACCATCTGGAATGCCCAGATGGCGGTCGGGGACTCCGACAAGCACCCGAAGCTTGCGGGCAATGTCGCCTCGGTCGATACCCGCCCCTTCTACCGTCCGCCCGAGCAATCTCCCCGCAACCAGAGCTTCCACTACCACGGCAATGCCGAAACCTACATGCTCGTCGGAGAAGCCATGGGCAGGGCGATGGTGGAAATGAAGCGGTGATCTTGAAGAATCGGGTCCAACGACCCATCCGCCCGTCAGTGGCGCCGGGCCTTGCCTCAGCCACCATGGGCGGCTCTCACGCAGGCAATCCGTTGACCCGGGCCGCAACCACAGCCCGTCGCCTCCCGGCTACAGGGATCCACTTCGCCCACCAAAAAACTGTAACGAACCAGAAAATTGGCGCTATCCCAATGATCATGTACCGACCGAGCCACGGACACCAACTGTGAACAGGACTCTCACACTCCTCACCTCCGCTGCCGCCTTGCTGGGCCTGACCCCCGGTTCCGCGGGAGCCCAGACGATCGTGACCGACTTCAGCGGCTGGAGTGAGAGCGGCAACCTGCTGCCGGCGGGCTCCGGCAACGAGCTCGAACAGGACTTCAACACCAGCGGGCCGGACATCACGGCCGCGTACAATTCACACACCAGCAATCCGATCGGCCAGGAGGCCTTCCTGACCGACGAATTCGCCACACTCACTGTGGGTGATCGGATCTTGGTGGAGCTCGACGCCTTTGGTTCGGGCGTCACTCACTCGCTTGGTCTGGCCGTTGCCAGCGCGGAGACGCCTGCGGTTCGCGAAAATCTCTTTGCCTGGCTTTTCAAGAGCACGGGAACCGCGCAGCTCCTCACCTTTGATGGTGCCTCGGCCTACGGCACCATCAACGACGTGGTGATTGCCGCGGATACCGACACGTTGTTCATCGAAAAATCAGCGATTGGGTGGTCCTTCGGTGGGATCTCGACCAGCGAGGTCGTGACCTACTACCTCACGAACGTGACCTCGGCAGCAGGGGTGGACTTGACGGCGGATGGTTCCGCCATCGGCATCTGGAGCGATCTGCGCACCGTCGGCGGAAGCAGCACGCTTACCAACTTCACCGTGCAGGAGAACGACGTGACCGTCATTTACGCGGATGACTTCGACCCGGACACCAATCCCGAGTCACCCGCGCTTGCCCCCGGCGACTCCTTGAACGGAAGCACCCCGGACACGACCACGGGTGGTGCGACGTGGACGGCCGGGGCGACCTATGCTGCCGGTGGTGGCGTTGGAAGTGGCAGGTCGACGGCCACCCTGCCGTTCACACCGGTGGATGGCTTCATTTACACGCTGGATGCCTCGGTAGGTTCGCTCACCACCACGAACGATAATTGGCTGGCGCTCGGCTTTGCCTACGGTGAATCGACACTGAACAGCTCGAACTCGCGGTTCATTTCCAACAACGTGAACCCGGCACCAACGACGATCGGCGATGGTTCGGTGACGGGGGTTGCATGGATGTTCGCACGCGGGAGCGGTGCAACGCTGGCCAATACGGCTTTCCTGGGTAGCGACCCCACGGTCTCCTCCGGGAATGCCGGGATTGCGGATGGTGCTGCCTGGTCCACTGCCGGGACGACCTTTGGTGGAAATCTGGACATGCGCATCGTGCTCGACACCACGGGAGGCACTGGCAACTGGACCGCGACGTGGTTTGCCGACACCGGCTCGGGATTTGTTGAGGTGCGCGGCGAAGAGCCCCTGCTGACCGAGACCATCAATTCGGTGGGGTTTGCCGTCACGGACTTGGGTAGCGGACAGATCAACAGCTTCTCGCTGACCTCAGTTCCCGGCGGCGAGCTGCCGGACATCATCGATATCGCGTTCGACATCGACGGCAATGTGGTCCTCACCCTCGACGGACCGGCGGCCGGATTGACGGCGCAGCGGTCGGATGACCTCGGCGGTTTCATCGATGTGAATTCGACCATCAGCGGCAACACCCTGACCATTGCTTCGAGTGACGTGGATCCGAACGCCGACGGGGCGGATTTCTTCCGGATCCGCAACTAGAAAACTGTCTCTCCAACCCCAAGCTGCATCTTTGCTTCACCACCTTGCTGACTGAATTATGAAAACGACTCCCAACCTGATTCTGGCGACACTTGCAGGCCTTGCGCTCGCCACTAGTCCTGCCACATCCACGACGCTCTTCTTCGACGATTTCGGGGGGAGCAGCGGCACCAACCTGAACGGAACGCCCCCCCCCACCACCACGGGTGGGGAGACTTGGACTGCTGGCACGACCTACAAGGCGGATGGTAGCTTCGGTACCGCACGATCGACGGCCACGCTGTCCTTCACTCCGGTCGATGGCTTTGTCTACACGCTGGAGGCATCAATCGGTTCACTTGCCTCGACGAACAATAATTGGCTGGGGTTCGGCTTCGCCTACGGTGAATCGACACTGAACAGCTCAAACTCGCGGTTCATTTCCAACAACGTGAACCCGGCACCAACGACGATCGGCGATGGTTCGGTGACGGGGGTTGCATGGATGTTCGCGCGCGGGAGCGGTGCAACGCAGGCCAATGAAGCTTATCTGGGTAGCGACCCCACGGTTTCCTCCGGGAATTCCGGGATTGCGGATGGTGGTCCTTGGTCCGCTGCCGGGACGACCTTCGGCGGAAATCTCGACATGCGCATCGTGCTCGACACCACGGGAGGGACGGGCAACTGGACCGCGACATGGTTTGCCGACACCGGCTCGGGATTTGTTGAGGTGCGTGGTGAAGAGACTCTCCTGACCGAGACCATCAATTCGGTGGGTTTTGCCGTCACGGACTTGGGTAGCGGACAGATCAACAGCTTCTCGCTGACCCAGGTCCCGGAGCCCTCTACCGCTCTGCTTGGCGGAATTGGGTTGCTGGCCCTGTTCCGCCGCCGCCGTTGAACCAAACGGCACGTGGTTGACCAATCTCGATGGCGGGGCTGCCCCGGGCAATCCGGGGCGGCATTTCTTGCGAGGTGCTCAAGCAGCCAACCTTGGTCTCTTTCACAGATATGAGTGCCGTCAAGTCGATCGGATTTCACGCATTTGCCCTGCTGGCATTCGCCTCTTTCGCCGATGCGGAAACGCTTTTCTCCGAAGATTTCAAAGACAGCGGCGGCACCGACCTGAACGGAACGACCCCGAATACCACCACGGGTGGGGAGACTTGGACTGCTGGCACCACCTACAAGGCGGATGGCAGCTTCGGGAGCGGCCGCTCGACGGCCACCCTGTCCTTCACGCCGGTCGATGGCTTTGTCTACACGCTGGAGGCCTCGATCGGGTCACTTGCCTCGACGAACGAAAATTGGCTGGCGTTCGGCTTTGCCTATGGTGAATCGACACTGAACAGCTCAAACTCGCGGTTCATTTCCAACAACGTGGCGCCGGCACCATCGACGATCGGCGATGGTTCGGTGACGGGGGTTGCATGGATGTTCGCCCGCGGGAGTGGTGCAACGGCTGCGAATTCAGCTTTCCGGGGTAGCGACCCCACGGTCTCCTCCGGGAATGCCGGGATTGCGGATGGTGCTGCCTGGTCTACGGCCGGTACGACCTTCGGTGGGAATCTGGACATGCGCATCGTGCTCGACACCACGGGAGGTACGGGCAACTGGACCGCGGCGTGGTTTGCCGACACCGGCTCGGGATTTGTTGCGGTGCGTGGTGAAGAGACTCTCCTGACCGAGACCATCAATTCGGTGGGTTTTGCCGTCACGGACTTGAGTAGCGGACAGATCAACAGTTTCTCGCTGACCCGGAGTGGTGGCGGGTCAGACACGGATCCGCCTGTGGTCATCGCTCGTAGCCCTGGGCTAGGCGCGGGCAATGTGGGGGTGGACTCGAATGTCAGCATCACGTTCAACGAGGTGATCGTTAAGGGAAGTGGCAACATCACCATCCTGAGATCGGCCGATGACAGTGTCGTCGAGGCCTTCGACGTGGCAAGTTCGCTGGCGGTGAGCATCGTCAATGAGACCGTCATGGTCGAAACTCCCAGCGACTTCGAGCCTAACACTGAGTATTACGTGCAGATCTCCGACACGGCGATTCTGGACGGCTCAGGCAACGCATTTGCCGGGATCAGTGACAATTCGTGGAACTTCACCACGCAGTCGGCGTCCACCGCCTCCCTAGCGCCCTACTCGGTGGACCTCCACACACTTCACCTCTGGCACTTTGACGAGGCCGATCCCGGTCCGGCTGCCCCCGCAGCGGGCGTGGTCGACAGCTTCAGCCTGACGCCCTCTGCCGGTGCGGTTCTGGGTGCGGCGGCCTATCCCGGCTTTGGCAATGCTGGCGATGTGAGCGCGGCGGCCGATGCCGGCTTCCAGGGATCGGTGATTCCGGTGGGCGATGTCACCGGGCCCGATGGAGCCTTCACCTTCGAGGCCCTGGTCCGCATTGCGAACGTCACGGACCTCCAGCAGATCATCACGATGGAGAATGCCAGCGGCAACGCAGCTGACCGACCGTTTCAGTTCCGGATCGACGGAGGCAACCTGCGCTTCATCAATGTCAGCGCCGGGTCTCAGTCCATACTCGGGACCATTCCGACCACGGGCGACCACGCCTTCGTGGCGAACGAGTGGTTCCATGTCGCCGTGGCCTACGACGGGAACGCGGGCACCGTCGACAACCTCAAGCTGTTCTGGACGCGGGTCGATCCCGTGCACACCGAGGCCAACGAGATCGCATCGGACACCATGACTTCGGATCTCGGCGGCATCGCGACCACCTTCGGCGTCGGTCAGGAATACCGAAGTCCGTCCGACAACCTCGAGGGCCGCATCGACGAGGTGCGGATCAGCAGCATCGCCCGCGGTGCCGGCGATTTTCTGTTCGTGGCGCCGGACACCGACGGCGACGGCCTGGCGGATCCCTGGGAGATTCTCCATTTCCGGGAGAGCCCGGGCGAAACGGAGGCGGAGATCCTCGCCAAGTATGATGGCGACGACGACCCGGATCTCGACACCTACGACAACGAGGCCGAGGAGACGGCGGGCACGGATCCCAACGATCCGAATCACACGCCCTTCGATGCCGATCGGGACGGCTACGAGGATGCCTGGGAGCTGGCCACCTTCGGCACGACCGCCTACGGTCCCGCCGACGACCCGGACGGCGACGGGTTCACGACCGCCGAGGAACTCATCGCCGGAACCGACCCGGCCAACGGGCTGTCCGATCCGGACGACACCGACGCCGATGGTCTTGACGATGACCTGGAGCGATCGCTCTTCGGAGGCCTCGGCCAGGGCCCGCAGGACGACTTCGACGGCGATGGCATCGGCAATCTCGCCGAGCTGAATGCCGGAACCGATCCCACCGATGCGACTGACTTTCCGCTGGTCTCCCTGATTCCCGTCACCGATGGCAACGAGAACACCGACGAGAACGGCTACGCCGGATCGGCGATCAACTCGATCGCCTTCGCCCAGAACAACCTGATCACCGTCGGTGACCAGCAGTTCATCAGCTACTACAGGCGTCATGCGACGGATGCGAGCCACCCGGACAACAACACGGTGGTGGTGGGGCGGCGGACCCTTGGAGAAGCCCAGTGGGAGATCTTCTCCACCGATTTCGTGTCCTTCAACATCAACGACACCCACAACGTCATCAGTTGCGCGATCGACGGTGATGGCATCCTCCACATGGCCTGGGGGGTCCATGGCCATCCGCTGCTCTACGCCAGGAGCGACGCGCCGGTGACGGGCGCCGCTCCCATCAACATGGTGAGCCTCGGCACCGCCGGGATGACCGGGCAGGAAAACGGTGTGACCTATCCGAAGTTCCAGACGTTGCCGGATGGCGACGTCGTGTTCCTCTATCGCGAGGGCGGTTCGGGCAGCGGCGACTGGTATCTGCATCGCTACGACATCGACACCGACACCTGGGCGCCCATCCATGCCAACGGCAGCGGCATCCAGCAGCCGCTGATGCTGGGCCGCGGCGACTCCCCGGACAACTGTTTCTATCCCGACCGCCTGACCCTCGGGCCCGACGGCATGCTCCACATGGCCGGCGTCTTCCGCTACAATGCCGACTCGCAGGCCGGACAATCGGGCTATCAGACCAATCACCGCTATGTCTACCTGCGCTCGCCGGACGGCGGGACGAACTGGGAGCGCTCGGACGGCAGCACGCTCGACCTGCCGGTGGTGGAAGCCGCTTGGTTCCAGAATCTGGGTGCCGCCCATGTGCCGGAGATCGTCAAGGACCTGCCCGAAGGCCACAGCATCATGAACGAGTCGGGCATGACCACCGACAGCGCGGGTCGCCCCATCATCGCCAACTGGTGGGCCGACAATGCGTCCACCGGCGACCACACCCGCCAGTACCACATCTTCTTCCACGACGGAACGGAATGGCACCAGCGCACCGTTTCGGCCCGCGCCATCGACAATCCGGCCACCAAGTATTCGGAAAGCCAGCTGGGCTCCAGCAAGATGGGGCGCCCGGTCGTCCTCACCGACGCCGACGACCGCATCCTCGTCGTCTACAACGACAACCGTTTCGACGGCATCACCGTGGTCTTCTCGCTGCCACTGGCCCAGGATCCCGACCGCCTGCACTGGACGCGGATGAACATCACCAGCGAGAACGTGGGCAACTGGGAGACGACCTATGATGAGGAGCGCTGGAAGCGCGACGGCGTGCTGCAGATGCTCTACCAGAAGCTTCCCGGAATGGGGATGAGCTTTACCGGGCAGAACAACTCAACTCCGGTCTCGGTCGTCGAGTGGAACGCCAGGGCCTACTTCAACAGCCCGATCCGCTGGAACGTCGACATGGCGAGCACCCCGGGTCAGGCAAAGGTCACGGCCAGGACGCGGGCCGGTTTCCGCTACGACCTGCGGACCAGCACCAATCTCGACTTTAGCGACCCGCCGGCGGAGAGCGTCCCGGGCGATGGCAGCTGGCTGGAGCTCGGCACCTGGCCAACCAATGAACCGCGCCGATTCTGGCAGTTGGAACGGGTGGAACAGGCAACGAACGATCTATAGGCGGGCCTTTTCCCGGCCATCATTGGCGGCTCTTCCGCGGGCGGTCCGCAGGGCGGACCTGGTGTCGTGGAGTCGGATTTCGACGAGTTCCCGACAGGCGGGGGCCCATGCCCTTCGCTACGAGCAGAACCTGACACGGCTGATCGAGCTGCTGCGCGAGGAATTCAAGGCTCCCAACGCACCCTTTGTGGTCGCAACCTGTGGATTCAACGGCGGCGAGGGCTGGCAGCCCGGCAGCAGCGCCCAGACCATTTGGAACGCGCAGATGGCGGTCGGCGACCCCCGGAAGCACCCGAAATTCGCCGGCACGGTCGCATCGGTGGATACCCGCCCCTTCTACCGCCCGCCCGCGCAGTCTCCCCGCAACCAGAGCTTCCACTACCACGGCAATGCCGAAACCTACATGCTCGTCGGTGAGGCGATGGGCAAGGCGATGGTGGAACTGAAACAGTGATCGGCGGTGCAGGCTCCCCCTGACTTGGATGCATTCGTCTGCGATGGATCGGGGGGTTGGCCCAACCTTCGAGGCAGGCCGTCACGGGACGGATCTCGCACCTCTGGGCCGAAAAAGCCCGGCCACGCGGGGAGGCTTCGGCTTTCGCCCCTTCACCGACCAAAAAAAATGAAACGAAACCCGGAGTTCGGTGCTCAGCTTCCCGGAGATGTCAGATTTCAGTCAAAAACTCCGCTGTTCACAGCAGCACCGGCTACCTGCTTCTGCGCCGTCAGTGCCTCCAAGCACAATGAAGGTGACAACTCCCGTCGCAGCCTTCTCCGCCCTTCTCCTCGTTGCCGCTTCCGCCAGTCCCTTTCCGTTCGATTTCGGAGCTGGTGGCAACGCCAAATCGCGGACTTCGGACGCTTCTTGCCCAAGCGACCTGTCACGCCCCTTCACCGGAGGTGAAGTCATGCTCACCGGCGACGTCACCCAGTGGCAAACAGACCCTCCATCCATCATCACGATCTCCGGGTTGGACGCCAGTCAAGAACCTCGAGTTCAGCCATCGATGTAAATCTCCTCTCGGCAGCCAAACATTCCTACGAAAATCCTAGATCCAATAGTTCCATGAAAAGTCCAACGCGTGCGATGCTTGCAGGAGTACAATCCATGAAATGGTTCAACCTCACACTCGTGACCTCCCTAATGGCCGGTGCCTCAAGCCTGCATGCAGATGCACTGTTTGATTACGGCAGTTCTGATGTGGTTCCGCAGCCTGCCAACACGGGTCCGGTCGAAGCCGGATACACTGGGGTTATTGGCACAGAATCAGCCACAAGTGACGGCATCACCATCACTGCGTCGGCCTTTACGTCGACTCGCGAACGTGATGATAAGATGATCCCGAAGGGCTTCACTACATCGGATCCGCTCTTCGATCTCTTCAGGGATTTCGCTTATCATACTGGACCCGTCACATTCACGCTCACCGGCTTGACTCCTAACGAGGATTACATTGTGACGGTGTATTCCTACGACGGCGACAACGCCAACAATGGTGGTGAAAACACGTGGACAACCAATGGAGGCAGCGCTGCGCTGGCTTGGGATGACTCCGGCCCCGGCGGGTTTGCCAGCAATTTTGTTACCTTGCCCCTGACTGCCGACGGAGACGGCGAAGCGACCATCTCCGGTACCATTACCGCCAGGAGCTTGCTCATTTGGAATGGTTTCGGGATTGCAGCTGATGTGCCTGACACCACGGATCCGACGTTGGTCGCGACCGACCCGGCGGTTGGTGCGACCGACGCCCCGCCATCCGGGAGCCTGGTGGCCACATTCGACGAAGATGTCCAAGCCGGGGCCTCCGGCGATATCACCATCCACCTCGCCAGCGACAACAGCGTGGTGGCATCGATCGACGTCAACTCCACCCTCGTGACCTTCGCGAACGACAAGGTCACCATCGATCCGCCCGCTGACCTGGCGTTCAGCACCTCCTATTATGTCAACATTCCCGCCGGCGCCATCACCGACCTTGCCACCAACCCCTACGCCGGGATCACCGACACCACCTCCTGGAGTTTCACGACCGCTGCCTTTGATCCCGCCCTTTTTGCCGACACCTTCAACCGGCCCGACAGCAGCGACTTGAACGCCTCAGCGTCCGGGAAATCCGGCACCCTGGGCACCCTCGATTGGGTCGAGGTCAAGAGTGCCGGTGAACCGACCGTCACCGGGAATACCCTGCGCCTCGGCGAGTCGGGCGGCGGCGGCGGCGGCTACTCGCTTGCCTACCCCGATCACAACTTCATCGATTCCTCCATCGCAAGCAGTGGGGAATTCACGGTTTCCGTCGATCTCGGGGCCACCGGTTCCGGCGGCGGCACCCGGTTTTCCGGGATTGCGGTGGGGAATTCCAAGGCAGAATTGGATGGCTGGTCAACCAGCTCCCCGACCTTGTTCACATCGGATTTCTTCTTCGGCTACGACCCGACCGGCACCACGGAGGTCAAAATCTTCCGCGGTGGGCAACAGGTTTACCAGCAGACCATCAACCTGAATGGCGGTGGCACGCTTTCGGTGCGCTTCCATGGGTTCTCCGACTTCAATGCCAACACCACGGTGAGTTACGAGGCCTTCATCAACGGAGGAAGCCCGGTGGCGACCGGCAGCTTTTTCTGGTCCGGAACCGATGAGAACTACATCGCCCTGTATTCGAACTACACGTTGATGCAAGGGATCCTCGACAACTTCGAGGTGCGGACGGCGACGGGCACCCCCACCGAGCCGTTCGATGTCTGGGCGGACTCCGGCACCCTGCCGGGCACGGTGACCTTCGAGGGTGACCTCAACGGCGATGGTGTCCAGGACGGCATCGCCTTCCTGCTCGGCGTGGCCAATCCGGACGACGACGCCACTGGCGCCCTGCCGACCGTCAGCGAAGACGGCAGTGGGGGCCTGCAGATGACCTTCGACTGCCTGCCGGTCGCCGACCGCGGAACCGCGAAGCTGTATGTGCAGCACAGCAGCGACCTTTCCACCTGGACGCCGTCGCCGACGGGCGTCGAGGTGCCGGACACCAGCGGCGGGCCCACCAGCAACGTCACCTTCTCGGTGGCGGCGGGCAGCCCGCTCAATACCGTCACCGCGACCATCGACTCGGGGGCGGCTGCCGGAGGGAAGCTGTTCGGGCGCCTTGCGGGGACTGAGTGACAAAAACCCTGTAACGAATCGAGAAACCTGTGCTTACCAAGCGAAAATGTGCCTTCCATGGCAGATTTTCAGATTTGCCTCAACTTGCCAGCTACAGACGCCCCATGATCACCAAGAATGTTCTCATCGCTGCCTTGCTCGTCTCGACCGGAGCCGGCCTGAGCCAGGCCGCCATCGTCAGCATCAACCTCACGCGGTCCGGCGCACCAACTGAAGCGGGGTTTACCAACTGGGAGTCGGATGACAACAATCTGCCCTCCAATCTGTCGATCGCCGGCCTGACCCTCAGTGCGCCCAGCACTGGCATCAATTCCGGCACGACCCTGCGCTCCATTGATCGGGGTACGGGGGCAGGATATGCCGGGGTGTTGCCGAGCCTTAATCAGACTTGGTGGGGGCAGCGTGAAGGATCCCAGACCCCTGGCGGATACATCACCATTGAGATCGGGGGTTTGTCGGCCGGGAGCTACACCTTCACCAGCTGGCACCTAGATTTCAATGATCAGACCGGCCAGATGAAGATCGAGTTCTCCGATGACGACGGGGCAAGCTTTACCGACGTTGTCTCGCCCTTCGACCTTGTCTCGGTTACGGATGACGGTGCCACGGCTCCGGTGGTGCAATCTTTTAATTTCACCTCGACCGGGGCAGACGTGCATTTTCGGTTCACGAATACGGCCGTTGATCCGGGCTCATCACCTGTTTCAGGGGTCTTCCCCGTGGTCAACGGCTTCGAATTGGACGTCATCCCCGAGCCCTCCTCCGCCCTTGTGCTTGGAGTGACAGCCGGCTTTGGGCTGCTTCGTCGTCGGCGGCGCTGAGAAGCTCTATTTGGTTCGCTTGATTCCAGAAGCCACTGGAGTCACCGATTCGCAAGTCCCCCGTCTCGGGCCGGACGGTGGCAGGGGTGTAACTTCGCCATCCGAGGGCGAGCTTGGTTGTGCAACCGGCCATCGTTCCAGCGCGGATCGCCGAATCCCAATGCAACCCCTCCAGACGAAACCGCCCCCTTCCCCCACGCTTTTCCATCTAAAACGAAAACCCACCTGAAGACCCTCACCAGCGCCTGTTGACTGGCAGCCGCCATGACGCTCCTCGATTCCAAGATGATCTCATGATCAAAAAAAGTCTCTTCCTCGCATTCTGTTTCGCAGCGTCAGCATTTCAGTCTCATGCCGTGGACGTCAGCATCAATCTCACCCGCTCAGGCGCACCATCCGAGACGGGCTTCACGAACTGGGAGTCCGGAGACAACTCGCTTCCGTCCGATCTGTCGATCGCGGGGCTGACGCTTAGCGCACCTGGCACGGGCATCAACGCGGGCACCACCCTGCGGTCCATCAACCGCGGAGGGAACGACGGCTATGCCGGTCCTCTTGCGAGCATGTCCCAAACTTGGTGGGGGCAGCGTCAATCAAGCACGGGGCCCGGCGGCTACATCACCATCGACATCGCCGGCTTGGCAGCCGGTAATTACACGTTCACGAGCTGGCACCTGGACCATGAAGACCAGACCGGGGAGATGAAGATCCAGTTCTCGGGCGATGATGGTGCATCTTTCACCGATGTGGTGCCTGCCTTTGACCTCGTCAATTACGCGGGTGGCGGTGCCGGACAAGCTGCCGAGAATGCCTCGGGTCCAGTCACTGCCAGCTTCGACTTCACGGCGACGGGCGCGGATGTGCAGTTCCGCTTTACAAACACGTCTGTGGACGGTGCGGGCAGCAGCGGGGCTTTCGCTTTGGTGAACGGCTTCAGCATCACAGGGGGCGGCAGTGGCAATGCAGCACCGGTTTTCACGGTCGATCCCATCACCGGCACGGACGCCACGGAGGATTCGGCCTACACCGGGACGCTGGCCGGCAGCGCCACGGACGCCGATGAGGACCCGATCACCTATGCCAAGGTCGGTGGGCCTGCCTGGCTGTCCGTCGCGGGCGACGGCACGCTGAGCGGCACGCCGACGAATGCGGACGTGGGAGCCAACAGCTTCACCGTGAGTGCCAGCGACGGCATCGCTCCGCCCACCCAGGCCACGCTCGACATCACGGTGATCAACACCAACGACGCGCCGGCCTTCGCCGCCGAAGTGGTCATCGGCAACACGGGAAGGGTCGGAGTGCCCTACTCGGGCACCCTGGTGGGCACCGCCAGCGATGACGACGGCGACCCGCTGACCTTCCTCAAGATCAGCGGCCCGGCCTGGTTGGGCGTGGCCGGCAATGGCGAGCTGACCGGGACGCCGCAAATCGGTGATCTGGGCACGAATGATTTCATCGTCAGCGTGACGGACGGGAATTCGCCTCCCGACCAGGCAACCTTGAGGATTCTGGTCACTGACACGAACGCCGCACCCGTCTTCACCGTCGATCCGATCACCGGTGCCAACGCGACCCAGGGCGTGGCCTACTCCGGGACGCTGGACGGCAGCGCGACCGACAGCGACGGAGACCCCCTGACCTATGCCAAGGTCAGCGGTCCGGCCTGGTTGAATGTGGCCGGCGACGGCACCCTGAGCGGCACGCCGACCAGCGGAGATTTCGGCCCCAACGCCTTCACCGTGAGCGTCACCGACGGCGTGATCCCCACTCCAGTGACCGCGACTTTGGATATCCTGGTCGGCAACCCGAATGCGGCCCTCACCTTTGTTTCGGTTGCCGGAGATTTAGGCAATGTCAGCAGCGTCGACCCACTCGTTGATCCGTTTGCAACCACCGGCAGCAACAGCTCGGACAATCTCTGGCGCCAGCGCGACGGCTTTGGCGAGGGAGGCGTGACTATTCTCGAGGCCTGGGACAGCGGGGAGGATGCGGTCGGCCTGGCCATGACCCTCGGCGGCCTGAGCCCGGGGGCGACGTACGACGTCTACGTCAACTACATCCGCTTTGGATACACCCTCGACCCGGTGACCGGGGATATCATCCCGAATCCGGCTTCGAATCCGCGTGCGGGGATTCGCGCTTCGCTGGATGGGACCAACTTCACGACATTCACCGCTGAAAGCGACCCCTTGGTGGTCCCCCCGAGGACCGTGGGTCATGCCGAATTGACCGGCTTCATCAATACCGATCGCGTCGGGTTGCGCGGATACGTGGGTACGGCGGTGGCCGATGGATCGGGTGCGATCGTGCTTTTCGTCGATGACGACGGCAATGGCGGTCTCGGCACCGAGCGCGTCTGGTTCGACGGGGCCTCCTACCAGTTGTTCCAGGATACGGATGGAGACGGCCTCCCGGACTTTTACGAGCAGGCGATCATCGACGCCGATCCCAACGACAGCGTCACCGGCTTCGCCGATGTCATGGGTACGGGAGCCGCACCCGCGGTGACCGACTTCGATGCCGACGGCGCCAACGATGCCCAGGAATTCGCCAACGGGACCGATCCGCTGGATGAGGATAGCGACAACGACGGTCTGCTCGATGGCGTGGAAACCAACACGGGAATCTGGGTCAGCGCCTCGGACACCGGGACCGATCCCCTCGACGACGACACGGACGGTGACAGCCTGCTCGACGGCGTTGAAACGAACACGAACACCTTCGTGAATGCCGCCGACACCGGCACCAGTCCGGTCAATCCCGACTCGGACCTGGACGGGATCAATGACGGCCTCGAGGTCGCGAACAACACCGACCCGACGGACAACACCGACCCCAATGCCCTGCTGGCGGGAAATATCTTCCAGCTCGCCCCCGACGGGGTCTGGACCTGGTTCAACGACGAGCGGTCCATCTGGCACCTCGGCAAGCTCTACACCGGATACGTCAAGCAGAACGGGAAGGTCGGCATCTCCCGCTTCGATCCGGCCACCCTCGCCACCACCCATACCGAGCTTTCCGGATTCACCCAGGTCGATGACCACAACAATCCGTCCATCACGGTTCTTCCCGACAATCGCCTGATGGTCGTCTATTCCCTGCACGGCGGAAGCGCCTACCGCCGCCTCTCCACCGTGACCGAACCCGCCTCGATCGGCGACTGGGGCCCTGAGATATCGACCTACGGCACCTCTTACGCAAACACCTATCGACTAACCGGGGAATCCGACCGTATCTATCACTTCAGCCGGGCCATCAACTGGGATCCCACCCTGACCATTTCCGACGACAATGGGGCCACCTTCGGCCCGCAGATCCACGTGATCGACCGGGGTGGTGGCAGTGACCGGCCCTATCCGAAATACACATCCAATGGAACCGACCGGATCGACCTGATCTACACCGACGGGCACCCCCGGAACGATAACAACTCGATCTACCACCTTCACTACCAAGGTGGCAATTTCCGGGCCTCGGATGGAAGCATCATCAAGTCCTTCGCGGATTTGCCGCTTGACCACGACTCCGGTGAGCGTGGCACCCAGGTTTACACCTACTCCGCAGCGGCCTGGGGTCCGGAGGAGGGGCCCGACGACTGGATCCCCAACGGCCGCGGCTGGACCTGGGACATCTGTTACGGCGCCGACGGTCATCCGGTCTGCGCTTTCCAGGTGCAGGTGGACAACGTCACCGGCAGCGGCTGGAACCACGACCGCATCTACTACTACTATGCGAGATGGACCGGCACGGAGTGGCAGCGGCGCTTCGTCGCCCATGGCGGAAGAGGCCTCTATTCCTCCGAAGATGACTATGGTGGCGGGATGGCCATCGATCCGGACAACCCCAACGTCATCTACATCTCCACCAACGCCGCCGATCCCTTCAACCTGGGAGACCTCAACAACGTGCCGCTGGCGACGGATGATCGCTACGAAATCTGGCAGGGCACCACAACCGACGGCGGCCTGACCTTCTCCTGGCAGCCGGTCACGGTGGGTTCGACGAGCGACAACCTCCGCCCGATCGTGCCGGAGAACCACGGCTACGACCGCAGCGTCGTCTGGTTCCGAGGCACCTACACGAGCTACACGAACTACGATACCGAGGTGGTCGGCATCTTCGAGAACCAGCTCAGGATGCTCGGTTCGCAGGTGGGACCGGCGGGCGGTGACCTGACCTGGGCCTCGAGCCCCGGTAAGACCTACCGGATCATGGGATCCGGAGATCTGCAGGGCTTCCCGCACGCGGTGTCCACTGACATCGAATCTCAGGGTTCCTCCACCCAGCACGCGTTCGGTATGCCGGCTCCGCTCTCCGGGTCGCCGAGAGCGTTCTTCCGCGTCGAGGAGCAGTAAAATTGTGGCCGGGGCTTCCAGCCCCGTCGCCAAGTTTCATTCCATGGAGGGCGACGGGCCTGGAAGGCCCGGCCACAAACGGTCCCATCGCCCACGTTGCATCCCATGAAAAACACTCCCAAGACCTGGACCCTGGCGCTTGTCGCCCTTGTCGCCGGTTTCGCGCAGGCCGAGCACTACAAGGTCTTCATCCTCGGCGGGCAGTCGAACATGTATGGCGCGGACTCCAAACTGGAGGCCCTGCCCGAGGATCTGCAGCAGCGGCAGGAGGACGTGCTGCTCTACAGCGGATCCGAGTTCTCCAGGCTCAAGCCCGGGAGCGGGCGTGTGTTTGGTCCGGAGGTCACCTTCGGCCGCGCCATCGCGGATGCGCTTCCTCGCGAGAATTTCTACCTGATCAAGCACTCCGACGGGGGCACCAGCCTGTGGAACGAGTGGAATCTCGAGGATGGGAGGAGCTACACCCGGCTCAAGCACGTGGTGGAGATCGCCCTGGAAGCCCTCACCCGGTCCGGGCACAGCTACGAGATCGTCGGCATCCTCTGGACGCAGGGGGAACGCGACGCCTGGAACCTCCGGACCACGGCCCAGTACGAGGCCGATCTGCAAGCCCTGATCGCCGACATGCGCTCGCGCTGGGGTGAGGACCTGCCCTTCTTCTTCAGCCGTTTGTCGTTGCTGCAGACCGCCCGCCCGGTCGAGGCGGTCCGGACGGCGCAGGAATACGTCGCCGCCGCCGATCCGAAGGCCCATCTGATCGATACGGACGGGATGGAGATGCAGAAGGACAACCTCCACTTCACGGGCCAGGGATACATCGATCTGGGCCATGCCTATGCCCAGGCCTACCTCAACACGCTCGAAGGGGATCCACAATCGGCAGGCCCCACCGAGCTCTCAGGGACCGGCGACGAGACCTCCACCAAGGCGGGTGGAGTGATCGATGGCGAGGCGATCATCGTCAGCTCCTCCGATGGTTCCCTCAGCTTCTCCACCTTTGATCAGAAGGGCCACCCGGCATGGCATCCGAACCACACGGTCGATGGCTCGGGTTTGGAGAATGGCGAGCACGGGAGCGGGAAGAACGCGGGCTGGATGACCGAGAGGATCGATCCCTCGGACTCGTTCATCCAGTGGGACCTGGGTGCCAGCTACGAACTTGAGTCGATCCACGTCTGGAACCTGAAGGTCGATGACGACACCGACGCCGGCATTCGCACGGCGGACGTTTATGTTTCCAACGTCGCCTTTCCCGGGGATCCCGAGGGGGCGGAGGCCGCCAACTGGATCCGCCTCGGAGACGGTCCGGTGGAGTTTCCCCGGGCGCCTGCCACCGGCACGCCGAACACCGGCTTCGACCTGGCGACGGTCGCGGGGACCCCGCTGCCCGGCGAGGGCGTTCGCTACGTGCGCTTCGAGGTCAACCGCAATTGGAAGGGGGAAAGGCACCGGACCGGCCTCGCGGAGATCCGCTTCACCGCCGAGTCGAAAGCTGCCGGTCCGTCTCCCCGGTCGCCCAAGGCCGTGACCGAGAAGCCGGACTCCACCGCACCTCGGATCAAGTTCGTGAGCCCGCCGCGTGAGGCCACGGAGATCCGTCCGGGTCGCGACCTCATCCTGGTCTTCGATGAGCATGTCGTGTTCGGCAGTGGCAAGATCCACCTTCGCCGAAGCGACGGCACCCCGGTCCAGAGCTTCGATGTCGGATCGCCCGGCAGCGGCCTGGACTTGACCGAAGGCACGCTGACGATCGACCCGGCGGAGGATCTGGAGGAATCGACGACCTACTCCGTTGAAGTGGACGCCACCGCCATCGTCGATCTCGCCGGCAACCCGTTCGCGGGGTTCGGCGGCGATGAGGCATGGAGTTTCACCACCGTCGTGCCGGATCGAACCGCGCCGGTGATCGCCTCGCTGGTTCCGCCGCCGGGGACCGACGACTTCTTTCCCGCCGACAATCTCGTGATCACCTTCTCGGAGAACATCGGCTTCGGCAGCGGCGCGATTCACATCCGTCGCTCCGACGGCACCGTGGTCGAAAGCTTCGATGTCGACGACCCGCCGGACGGCCTGACCTACCTGGGCGACACGATCACGATCAACCCGGTGGCCGACCTGCCGCTTGGAACCGACCTCTACGTCGAGATCGAGGGCACCGCCATCAGGGACAATTCGGGCAACGCCTTTCTCGGGACCCGTGGAGCCGAAGCGTGGAGCTTCGCCACCCCGGCGACCGCAAAATACGCGACCATCACCTACGTCGACACCCAGTTCGACATCGAGTCCCCCGAGGACGATCCGGGCGTCGGCTGGCGCAATCCCTCGCCGCCAAAGCCGCTGGATGTCGACGGCGACCACATTCTGGGCACCGATGGCTGGCGGGTGGGCCAGGTGGGGAATGCGGTGTCGGATCCACCCTACGCCACCACCGCCCAGGTCGCTCCGAATGCCAATGCCCACGGACGCTGGGACGACCCGCTCGATCCTGCGGGCAAGGACACCACCCAGGGGGTCCTGCACGACGCCAAGGCGAATGCGGGAGAGACCAGCGCCCCCTTGGTGACCTTCGAGATCACGGAGGAGATCCCAGAGGGAGAAGTCCTGCGCGTGGGCGTCCTCTTCGACGTCATGGGCGGCCCCAACACCGCCACCTACACCCTCCGCCAGACTTTCGGTGGCACCGCCACGGCGACCACGCCGGTGCACGAATGGACCGGCAAGGGCCTCGACGTCGCGTTCTTCGACCTGACCGACCTGCGCCCGGGCTACACCTTCGAGGTGACCTGCACCACGATCTCGACGTCGAACCATCCCGGCCCCTTCGAACAGGTGGTCGGCATCACCTTCGATACGGGTGTTCCCCGGTCCGGCGGGCGCGAGTCGAAGTGAAGCCGCCAGGCGTCCTGGCAAGAGGAGGCGCGGTCCTCCTTTGCCAACGCATCCCGGCATCACGCCAGAGGCATCAGCGCGTAGCCGGTGCCGTAGGGCCGGTGGTAGTCGTAGAGCGGGTCGTCCCACCGCGAGCTGTCCATTTCCTGGCGGTGGAAATTCAACCGTGCGGGTTCCTGGCCGGGGCGAACCCCAATCGTAATAGATCTTGCAGAACGATCATAAGCGGGCTTTGATATGGAGGAGATGAGTGGAACGCCAAATCAGGTGCGTGAGTATCTGGCTGAGATCGGGCGAAAGGGCGGCGCGAAGAGCCGGCGTCGACTTAGTCCGGAGCAGGCGCGGGACATGGTCCGGGTGCGCGAGGCACGGCGGGCGTTTCGACGCTTTTACGGTCAGTGCTTCTGGCACCTGCGGGAGGATCTGGAGGTCGGTCTGGAAGACATTCCCGAGATCGTGCGGGGTCTGCGTCAGCACGGAGGGCGCGAGGGCTTCATCCTCGCGGCGAAGCTATGCCGATAAGCGAATTTCAAGCCGAGATCCTGCGGTGCATCGCGGCCAACCGCAGCCCCGAGAGCTTTCTGGCAGGGGCAACGGTTCTGCATCGGGACAAGAAGTCCCCGCGGTACTCCAAGGATCTGGACCTGTTTCATGACGTCGAGCAGAGCGTGGCGTCGAGTGCGGAGAAGGATGCGGAAACGCTCGTGGCCGCAGGCTATGAATTGGACTGGATGCTCCGGACGCCATCCTTCTTCCGGGCGGTGGTCCGGAAGGAAGACAAACGGTTGAGGATCGAATGGGCTCATGACAGCGCGTTTCGCTTCTTTCCCGTGGAGGAAGACGTTGATCTCGGGTTTCGACTTCATGCGGCGGATGCGGCAACCAACAAAGTCCTGGCCCTGGCGGGCCGCAGCGAGGTTCGGGATTTCGTCGATGTGCTCCACCTTCACGAGACCTATCTCTCGCTGGGGGCGCTCGCCTGGGCCGCCTGCGGAAAGGATGCCGGCTTCACGCCGGACTTCCTGCTTGAGCAAGTTGCCCGTCACTCGGCCTACACCCAGGCCGACCTGGATCGCTTGCAACTGCGTGAGCCGCTGGATATTCGGAGCCTGAAGAAGAAGTGGCTGGCCATGCTCGAAACCTCCCGTGAGCTGGTGCGAGCCCTGCCGGCGGAGGATATGGGATGTCTGTATCTTGCCGCAGGGCAGGCTCCGATCGATCCCGATCCGGACTCGGAGCGGTTCCGGGACCTTGTCCGTCACCGTGGGTCGGTTCGCGGCGCCTGGCCGGTGGTTTCGGAGACCCCAGCCAACTCGTGAGGGACCGCCGATCTCCGAATCGGCTCCTTACCTGCATGCCGATTCGGAGATCGGCGGTCCTACTCTGCCAGCGCATCCCGGCACCAGGCCAGGGCCATGAGCGAGTAGTCGGCGCCGTAGGGTTGGTGGTAGTCGTAGAGCGGGTCGTCCCACCAGGAGCCGTCCTTTTCCTGGCGGTGGAGGATCACCCGCGCGAGTTTCCCCGACCCAGGGACGAACGCACTGCTTGACGTATTAACGGCGCGCGTTATTATTCAGCCGTCTTCATGATCCGTTCCTTCGCTTGCAAGAAGACCGCCCTTTTCTTCGAGAAACGGAAAACGAGATTCCTCCCGCCGGACATCCAGCGAGTTGCCCTGCGGAAACTTGCACAACTTCATGCCGTTACCGAACTCAATCAACTGTCCGTGCCGCCGGGCAACCGTCTGGAAGCCCTCAAGGGCAATCGCAAAGGCACTTACTCCATTCGCATCAATGACCAATGGCGCGTCTGCTTCCGCTGGAAGTCGGACGGTCCGCACGAAGTCGAAGTGATCGATTACCACTGATCCGCTCCTGTGAAAACACATGCCCCAATCCATCCCGGCGAAGTCCTCCGCGAGGATTTTCTGATCCCTCTCGGCCTGTCCGAGTATCGAGTCGCTCAGGACATCGGCGTCCCACCGCGCCGCATCAACGAAATCGTGAAGGGCAAGCGGGCTCTCACCGTTGACACGGCCCTTCGTCTTGAACGCTATTTCGGTTGGCCTGCCGAAGTCTGGTTGAATCTCCAATCCCACCACGATCAGCTCGCCACCAGGGAGACCATGAAATCCACACTGGCCGGGATCCGACCGTGTCCGGCAATGTGAATAGGTCTTCGACGGGGGAGACTCTTCACTCGGGGTCGGAGGCGAGGCTGCTCTGGCACCATGCGAGCGCCATCAGCGCGTAGCCGGTGCCGTAGGGCTGGTGGTAGTCGTAGAGCGGGTAGTCCCACCACGAGCCGTCCTTTTCCTGGCGGTGAAGGATCACCCGCGCGAGTTCCCCGGCGTGGTGGGCGTGGCGGCCCTCCGGCAGCAGCTTGGCGGACTCGGTGAAGTAGAAGATGCCGTAGTAGTAGAAGTAACCGGAGATGGCGAAGTGGGTCTCGTGGGGTCGGGGCCGCTTGCGGCCGATGCTGAGGAAACCCTCGCGGTCGATGAAGCGCTTGAGCCAGGTTTCCAGGACCTCGTCGGTGATCGCCTCGTCACCGAGCACCCGCAGCGCGGCGTTGCAGACCTGGCTGCGGGCCAGCGATCCGGCGGGGCGGTTGATCGGGCGCCGCGGCGCCATGCGATGCGGAAAGGAGTAGGTGTAGGAGAAGTCCGGCGTGCGCTGCTTGACGATGCTCTCCATCGCCAGCCGGACCGTCTTCGGATCGAGCCCGACACCCATTTCCTCCTCCGCCTCGTGTGCCGCCAGAAGTACGGTGGCGGTCGTAAACGAGGTCGGCAGTCCGCTGGGCCGCTGGCTGGTGAAGCCGTCGAAGAGATCGAGGTAACCCCAGCCGCCGTTGACCTCGTGGTAGCGCTCGAGCAACTCCATCTGCTGCGCGGCGAGCTGCTTCCACTTGGAGCGCTCGGCCTCGTCCTCGGCCAGACGGTGCAGCCGGGTCAGTGCCTTGAGTCCGTAGGCGTGGCCCCAGACGTTGTAGGTGGTGGTCTGGTCGGCGCGGCGGAGCTTCGGCAGGTGTTCCTCCATCCAGGCGGCACCCTTCTCGATGGCGGCGAGGGTTTCGGGCCGGGTGTCGCCGCTGTCGATCAGCCCACTGAGCGCCAGCCCGGAGGCGCCGGCGCGGAAGGCGTGGTGCGCCCCGGGGACCGGCGCGTAGATGTTCAGGCCCTTGGTGCGCGTCGGTCCGCCCCACGAGCCGTTTGGATTCTGGTCGGCGACCAGGAATTCGACGCCCTTGCGCAGCGATGCGGCCACCGTTTCCGGGGTGACCTCGGCGACCGGTTTTTCCTGGGCCGCGGCGGGTGCCGCGAGCAGGCCGACGATGACCAGCGGGCGGATCATTCCGGGACGACGATCACCTGACCGGGTTCGAGGCCTTCCGTGATCACGACCTGCTTGCCGTCGGACGGCCCCCGTTTCACCGGGCGGTTCTGGGTCTTGCCGTCGGCGAGCTTCAGCTCCACCGCCCAGCCGCCTGCCGGGCGGGGGGTGAGGGCCTTCAGCGGCACGGTCAGGGCGTCCGGCCGGTGATGGGCAACGCGGATGCACTCGACCGTGGTGCCGACCTCCGACTTGAGTTCTTCCGGCCAATTGGCATCGAGGGTGACCGCGTGTTTTCCGTCGGGCCCCGGGACCTCGTCGATGGAGGAAAGGGAGGCGGTCGCCTCGCCGCCGCCCGGAATGTGGAGGGTGAGGGGTTCGACCGAGCGCAGGTCGCCGGCAATTCCGGCCTCCACTTTCGCGCTCAGGCGGGTCCTGGCATCGTTCGGGACCAGCGAGAGCAGTGGAGTTCTCAGCGGCACGCTGCCGCCGACCTTTAGGGTCTTGGCGAGGTCGCCGTAGTCCCAGCCGTCGCCGTCGAGCCCGCCGTGGAAGACGACGCCGTCGGCGGGGGCTTTCCATTCGAGCAGGGCTTCATCCTTTTGCAGCCGCTCGAGCTCCAATTTTTCGCGCGCCAGCCCGGCCTCGGCACCCTTCAGGGCGAGCGCGGCTTCTTCCAGGGCGCGGGGTTGATCCTTCTCGATCTTGCTGAAGGCGAGGGCGGCCTGGCTGGCGGCGCGCTGCAGGGCTTCGAGCTGGCGGGGCAGCTGGGTGCCGAGCGTCTGCTTGGCCGTGCGCTCGGCCTCGGTGAGGCTGAACTCCGCCATTTCGAGGGAGATCTGCTGACGCTTGAGGATGATCTCCTCGGTGTCCTCGGTGAGGTCGTCGGCCTCGTACATCTGCTTGAGCTGCTTGAGCTCCTCGGCGGCCGACTCGACGCGGAAGCGGGCCCCGACCAGCGATTGCTCGACCTCCGCCTCGGCGGCGGGGCGGCCGATCTCCCGGAAATACTTGAGGTCCTCGGCCGCGATCTCCATGGCGCGCCTGGCGGCTTCCAAAGCGATGGCCTGTTCCTCCTCGAGCTTCTTCAGGTCGAATTGCTGGCGGGCGACGGCGATTTCCTTCGCTTTCACCGCCCGCTGCAGGTCCTCGACACGGCGCTCGTGGGCCTCGGTCTCGAAAAGCACGATCCGCTCGCCCTTCTTCACGCCGGTTCCGTGATCGACCAGTGTTTCGACCACGAAGCTGCTCCAGGTCTCCGGCTCGAGCTCGAGCACCGGGGGGTCGATGGGGAGGACCGTGGCCTGGAAGCGGTGTTCGACCTGGAACGGCCGGGATTCCACGGTGAACTCGCCCGCGGACAGGGCGGGAGCGAGGAGGACGGGGATGAAAAATCGGGTGTTCATCGGGTGCTGGGGTGAATCAATCGGCCGGTCGACCCTTTCGCGCAAGCCAGAGGGGGTGGAGACGAGGTTTTTTCGCCTTCGGGGCGATGTCGATCTCGTGCCGGATGACCTCGAAGCCGACGCGGGCGAGGGTTTTCTCCAGCTTCGGGATCGGCTTGGCGGCGGCGATGGCCAGCAGGCCGCCGTCGCGCAATGAGTCGTAGGCGGCGGTGAGCCAGCGGTGGTCTTCGTGGAGCGCCCGCTTGCGATCGAGCAGTGGCGCGGTCTCGGCATGCACCAGCAGCAGGTGCCAGGGATCCGCGGCGGACTCCAGGCCCGCGGGTCCGACGTCGCGACCGAGGGTCACGCGCCGATCTTCGAGGGGATCGATCTCCAGATGTTCCGCCAGCCAGCCGGGCAGTTCGGGGCAGGGTTCGGCGACGTGGAAGTGGCCGCGCTTCTGCGGCAGGGCCTCGGCGATGGCGCGGACCGTCGTGCCGAGCCCGAGTCCGGCGATCCAAACCCGCGGCTGCCGCACCGGCCGGAAGGGCGAACTCGCCAGCCGTGCGAGGCCTTCCTCGCTGGCCCGGGTGGCCGGACCGGCGGTCTGGATGCCGTCGACCGTGAGGTAGGGGCGCGCGTCGTGCTCGTGGAGGACGAGCTCCGAGCCATCGGCTTGGATGGTTTGGGCGAGAATGACGCGGGGCTTCATGCTTTCTTGCGGTGCGCGCAGGATTTAGTAGAAAGGGGTCGACATGTCCAACGAACCTGAGAATCCAAAGCCGGAATCCGAAGATTCACCGCCTCCGGCTCCTGAACCGGCCCCTGCACCCGAGACGCCTCCGGCCGCCGAGACACCCCCGGCTCCCCAACCCGCCCCGGCTGGCGGTGGTGGTTCCGACAAGAAGGTCATCGCCGGCGTGCTGGGCATCCTGCTCGGCTGGATCGGCATCCACAAGTTCTACCTCGGCTACCAGAAGGAAGGAATCATCATGCTGGTGGTCGGCCTCGTCGGCTACTTCCTTTGCGCCATTCCGACGGCGATTGTCGGCGTCATCGGCCTGATCGAGGGCATCCTCTACCTGACCAAGTCCGACGACGAGTTCGAGAAGACCTACATCACCGGCCAGAAGCCGTGGTTCTGATCGACTGAAGCCTGTTTCCAAACAGAAAACCCCGGCCATCTGGCCGGGGTTTTCTGTTTGAGGTTCAATGGGGGTTGGCGGACCCCGGCGGGCGGAAGGCCCGGCCGGGACGGTCGGCTTACAGCGCGCCTTTCAGCGTCGAGGAGGCCTTGAAGCCCACGGACTTCGAGGCGGCGATCTGCATTGCTTCGCCGGTCTTCGGGTTGCGGCCCATGCGGGCGGCGCGGTTCTTCACGTCGAAGGTGCCGAATCCGATGATCTGCACCTTCTGGCCGGCCTTCAGGGCACCCGAAATGGAGTCAAGTACGGCGGACAGGGCGTCCTCGGCGGAACGCTTGGTGGCATCTTCTCCGAGGGCTTTCTGGACGGCTTCGACAAGTTCAGCTTTGTTCATGGCAGGAACCTTAATGCGTGCATCAAGCTTGTTTGACAAGCTAAAATAAACGCGCTGCACGCCTGATTTTTCCTTTACTGAAAGGCTTTCCGGGCGCTAAGGGGCTTTCCGGGGCCCGGTCAATTACTAGATCAATCGTACTTCACGACCTTCGATCCGCGACCATGACGACCCCGCATCCAGACGACCCGAAGGTGGCCCGCGCGGCGGCGGCGGTGCTGGCGGCGGCGGATTCGTTCGAGGGCGCGCCGGCGTCTCCGGAGGTCCTCGCGGCGGCCGGGGCGCGGGGTTATTTCACGCCGGGGGAGGACGAGCGCATCCGGGTCCGCTACCGGTCGTTCCTGGCCGGCCGGGCGGCCCTGCTGGAAGCCCTCGCGAGCATGGAGGAATCCTGTGGATCCAAGGAAAATCAATGGTTGGAGCGCCTCCCGTCCTTTGTCGTGGCGCTCGCGGCGGCCACCGTGCTGCTGCGCGGGGCGCGGGAAACCATCGAGACGGCCCTGACCTCCCGGCTGCTGCGCAAGAAGCTCGACGAGGCCGATCCGTGCCGGGGCATTCCGCGCAAGACCTTCACCCTCATCTACCGCGCCGCCACCCGCCCGCGGCGGCTGCTCCAGTTTCATGACGCGCTGGCCCTCTACCGGGCCCATCACGACGAGATCCACGCCGGCGCGGGCACCGGGCGTTACGGCGAGCTCGTCGACCGGCTCGACGGCTGGATTGCCGCCATTCCGCCCCTCAGCGGGTCGAAAATTTTTTCGGATCGGGTCCGGTATCGGTGGTTTTCCTTCCGCCGCCGTCATCATTCGGCCTGGAAAAGGGCGGTTTTCGGGGTTTTCGAGGACGCCGGCTGCCGCATCGCCGACCTTCGCCAGCCGGGTCATCGACCGGGTCCGAAAAAGGTCACCGCGGAACTGCGCGAGGCGGCCCTGAAGCTGGCGCGCCCGGGGGATGTCTTCATCACCCGCCACGACGACGCCCTCAGCAACCTCTTCCTGCCGGGATTCTGGCCTCACGCGGCCTTTCACGTCGGCAGCGAGGCCCAGCGCCGCGAGATGGGCATCGAGCTGCCCGCCGAGGCCGGCGACCCCGCATGCTTCCTCGAGGCGAAGAAGGATGGGGTGCGCTTCCGCCCGGCCGGCGAGACCCTGGCGGTCGACCGCTTCGTCATCCTGCGCCCGCCGCTGGAACCCGCCGCCATCGCCGGCGCCCTGGAGCGGGCCGCCCGCCACGCCGGCAAGCTCTACGACTTCGTCTTCGACTTCCGCAAGAGCGACCGGCTCGTCTGCACCGAGGTGGTCTATCGCGCCTACCACGGCGAGGGCGGGCTCGAGTTCCGGCTCATCGAATCCGGCGGCCGCCTGTGCCTGCCGGCCGAGGCGCTCATCGACCAGGCCCTGGAGCAGGGATTCCGCATCGTCGCGACGGCCAACCTGGGCGGTGGCGGGCTGCTCACCGGTGCCGCCGCCGAGACCGCCCTGCACGGCGCGCGCGCCGGCTTATGATGGCTTTCCTAATTGTTGGAAAATCAGTGCTTTGTCCCGCTTGTGAAATTTTTCACAAATCGCCCTTGCTCCTCTGCGAAGCGGTCTGATAAACGCCCCGCGCGCCGTACCTGAGCGCGGATGATTTTGCCATGTTTTCCCGTCGCCTGACCCTTTCCGTGCTGCTCGCATGGCTCTCCAGCCTTGCGCCGGCTTTGGCGGCGGGTGGTCACGCGCTGCCGCTCGACGCGCCCCGGCTGAGCGATTATCTGCCGATCAACAACTCGATGATCGCCGTCTGGATCGGGGTCGGGGTGATCGTGCTTTTCTGCCGCGCGGCAACCAAGCAGATGAAGCTCATTCCGAGCGGCCTCCAGAACGTCGCCGAGTGGTTGTTCGAGTCGCTCTACGGGTTCCTCGAGGGCCTGCTGGGTGCGCACCTCACCAAGCGCACCTTCTGGTTCCTCGGCTCGACCTTCTTTTTCATCATCACGGTCAACTACCTCGCCCTCATCCCGGGCGTCGGCACCGCCGGCTGGGAGATGCTGGACAAGGAGACCGGCGAGGTCATCGGCTTCACGCCGCTGCTGCGGGGGGGCAATGCGGACCTCAACATGACCGCCGCGATGGCCCTGACCTTCGCGCTGCTGTGGTTTTACTGGGCGATCAGCGAGAACGGTTTCAAGGGGTTCATGGCCCACATCTTCGCGCCGAAGGGCGACTTCGGCGGCATCATGCTGGTGCTGATGGTGCCGGTCTTCCTCTTCGTCGGCGTGCTCGAGGTGATCTCGATCCTGATCCGCCCGGTGGCGCTCAGCTTCCGTCTGTTCGGCAACATCTACGGCGGCGAGCAGACGCTTGAGAAGCTGATGCTTCTGATGCCGAACAAGTACCTGCATTTCCTGCCGGCCCTGCCCTTCTACTTCGTCGAGCTGCTCGTGGGCTTCGTCCAGGCCCTCGTCTTCACGCTGCTCTGCGCGATCTTCCTCAAGCTCATTTGCGACCACGGCGACGAGGAACATCATTGATCCAGATTTCGGCGGCGGGACCATGGCAAAGATCTGTGGGCGTCGCGGGAAAACACAACAACACCAACCAACAACGACCATGGAATTCACCAAAGCATTCGCCGTTGCCCTCGCCGCCATCGGTGCCGCCATCGGCATCGGTCTCCTCGGCTCCAAGGCTGCGGAAGCCACCGGGCGCAATCCCGGTGCCGCCACCCCGATCCTCGTGATCTCCATCATCCTGGCGGCCCTCATGGAAGGAATTTTCATCCTTTCGGCCTTCGCCGTCGGTTTCGACTGATCCGATTCGTTCCATCCCGTTCGCCGTCGTGGTGAGCGGGGTGGAACCCATTCCCTCTCCAAGCCCAGCCTTTCCGAACCATGATGACCCTTCTCGCAGCCGCCGCGTCCGGTGACGGCATCCTTGGACCCTTTGGCTTCAGCTGGCCCCTTTTCTTTGCCCAGGTCATCAACTTCATCCTGGTCATTCTGGTCCTCAAGAAGTTCGCCTTCGGGCCGATCCAGCAGATGCTCGAGCAGCGCCGCGCGCGCATCGTCGAGGGTGAGGAGAAGCTCAAGCGCATCGAGCAGCAGCTCGCCGATTCGGAGGAGCAGACCGCGGCGGCCATCGCCAAGGCCAACGACGAGGCCAAGCGCCTGATTGAGGAAGCCCGCGAGAGCGCCGCCTCGCTCTCCGAGGCGAAAGCGCAGGAGGCCATCGACCAGGCCCAGCAGATCCTCACCAAGGCCGAGGCCGCGGCCAGGGCCGAGCGCCAGCAGATCGCCGCCGAACTCAAGAAGGAGTTCGGCCACCTCGTCGCGGCGACCACCGCGCAGGTCACCGGCAAGGTCCTCAACGACGAGGACAAGGCCCGCATCAACCAGGAAGCGCTCGCCAAGGTCGAGAGCTGACCCGCCTCCTTTTCTCCGCACCCCGCCATGAAAATCTCCAAGGCCGCCAATTCCACCGCCCGACGCATCTTCCGGATGTGCCAGTCGGAGGGCCGGCTCGACGAGACCAAGCTCGGCCAGGCGGTGCGCCAGGTGGCCGCCTCCAAGCCGCGCGGCTACCGCGGCGTGCTCCACGCCCTCAAGCGCCTCGTGCGCCTCGAGCTTGCCCGCCGCCACGTGGTGGTGGAAAGCGCCGAGGTCCTCGACGAGGCCACCCGCCAGCGCGTGGCCACCGGCCTCGCCGCTCAGTACGGCGCCGATCTCACCTACGAATACAAGACCAATCCCGAGCTTCTCGGCGGACTCAAGGTCCGCGTGGGCAGCGACGTCTGGGACGGCACCGTGAAGGGCCGCCTCGACCGCCTCGCCGAGGCATTCTGAACGATCAACCGACAAACGACAACGGTCCCCATCCCATGAGCAGCATCCTCCAGGAAATCGAACAGGAGATCTCCAAGGTCACCACCTCGGTCGAAAAGACCAACGTCGGCACCGTCCGCGAGGTGGGTGACGGCGTCGCCAAGGTCGAAGGCCTCTCCGACGTCTCCCTCAACGAGATGATCTCCTTCCCCGGCGGTGTCACCGGCCTGGCCATGAACCTCGAGGAAAGCGAGGTCGGGGTCGTGCTCCTGGGCGACTACAACCACGTCACCGAAGGCGTCGAGTGCCAGGCGACCGGCAACCAGCTCTCCGTTCCCGTCGGCCGCAAGGTGCTCGGCCGCGTGGTCAACGCCATCGGCGAGCCGATCGACGGCAAGGGCGAGATCGAGGCGGCCGACCGGTATCCGATGGAGAAGATCGCCCCGGGCATCATCAAACGGAAGTCGGTTTCGGTCCCGGTGCAGACCGGCATCGCCGCGATCGACGCGATGATCCCGATCGGCCGCGGCCAGCGGGAGCTGATCATCGGCGACCGCTCGACGGGCAAGACGACCATCGCCGTCGACACCATCATTTCCCAGGCCAAGCAGAACAAGGCGGCCGAGCAGGGCAAGCTGCAGAACCACAAGCCGCTCTACTGCATCTATGTCGCCATCGGCCAGAAGCTCTCCAACGTGGCCCGCATCCAGAAGATCCTCGAGGACGAGGGGGCGATGGAATACACGACCATCGTTTCGGCGACCGCCTCCGATGCCGCCGCGATGCAGTACCTGGCGCCCTACGCCGGCTGCGCCATCGCCGAGTATCTCATGGACCAGGGCGAGGACTGCCTGATCGTCTTCGACGACCTTTCCAAGCATGCCGTCGCCTACCGCCAGGTGTCGCTGATCCTCAAGCGCCCGTCGGGTCGCGAGGCCTACCCGGGGGACGTCTTCTACCTCCACAGCCGCCTGCTCGAGCGTTCCGCGCGTCTCACCGAGGCCGCCGGCGGGGGTTCGCTCACCGCCCTTCCGATCATCGAAACCCAGGCCGGCGACGTGTCCGCCTACATTCCGACCAACGTGATCTCGATCACCGACGGCCAGATCTACCTCGAGACCGACCTGTTCTACCAGGGCATCCGCCCGGCGATCTCGGTCGGCCTTTCGGTCTCCCGGGTCGGTTCCGCCGCCCAGACCAAGACGATCAAGTCGGTCGCCGGCACGACCAAGCTCGACCTCGCCCAGTTCCGCGAGCTCCAGGCCTTCGCGCAGTTCGGCTCGGACCTCGATGCCGGGACCAAGAAGAAGCTCGAGCGCGGCCAGCGCATCGTCGAGCTCTTCAAGCAGAACCAGTACTCGCCGATCTCCATGGAGCTCGAGTCGATCTACCTCTTCGCGATGCAGAACGGCTACTTCGATGACGTCGAGGTCGATCGCGTGCAGGAATGCCAGGACGCGATGGGTGAGTTCTTCGAGACCCGCAAGACCGAACTCCTTGACAAGATCCGCAACGAGAAGCCCGACCTGAAGAAGAACACCGAGATGGTCGATGTCGTGAAGCAGGCCCTCGAGGACTTCAAGGGCAGCTGGAAGTAAACCCACTCCGCGCTCAACGCTCCAAGCTCCACGCTAAGCCATGGCCAACCTCCGCGACATCCGCCGACGCATCAAGTCGGTCAAGAACACCGCCCAGATCACCCGGGCGATGCAGCTTGTCGCGGCGGCCAAGATGAAGAAGGCGCAGGACCAGGCGCTCGCCGGCCGGGACTATGCCGAACTGCTCAACAAGGTCCTTTCCAACCTCGAGTCGAATTTCGAGGACGACGTCCATCCCCTGCTCCGGACCCGCGAGGGCGGCAAGGAGCTGATCCTCGTCATCTCCACAGACAAGGGCCTCTGCGGCGCGCTCAACACCAACCTCGGCCGCAAGATCCTCTCCGAGAAGCCCGAGGCCGACATCGTCACCGTCGGCCGCAAGCTGCGGGTGCAGCTGGGCAAGGCGAAGTACCACCTGGTGGCCGACCATGAGGTCAGGGATCCGGTTCCCTTCTCGCAGGCCCGCCCGATCGCCAAGCAGCTCACCAACCTCTTCCTCGAAGGCGAATACAGCCGCATCAGCATCGCCTTCACCCGCTTCATCAGCACCCTCACCCAGGAGCCGGTCATCGTGCCCCTGCTGCCGATCTCCCACGAATCGATCGGCAAGGTCAACGAGGTCGAGGGCGGCGACGACGAGATCGTCGAGGGCGCGGGTGCCGGTGCCGACTACCTCTTCGAGCCCAGCCCGATGGGCGTGCTCGACGCCCTGCTGCCGCTCTACATCAACTTCCAGGTCTACCAGATGCTGCTCGAGAGCCGCGCCTCCGAGCACTCCGCCCGGATGGTCGCGATGAAGGCCGCCACCGACAACGCCAACAAGTTCATCAAGGAGCTGACCCTCGAGTACAACAAGGTCCGCCAGGCCGCCATCACCTCCGAGCTCCTCGAAATCACCACCGCCATGAAGGCGATGGAGTAAGAGGTGCCGAGTGAGCAGTGATCCGTGATCAGTGCTCGAGCCCGACCGTTTTCAATTTTTCACCACGTCCGCTAAACCATCCACTGATCACTGATCACCGCTCACTGATCACTTCCACCATGTCCAACCAAGGAACCATCGTCCAGGTCATCGGCGCCGTCGTCGACGCCGACTTCTCGAAAGCCACCAAGCTTCCGGAGATCTACAACGCCCTCGAGGTCGAATACGAACTCAACGGGGAGCCCACGACCCTCGTGCTCGAGGTCCAGCAGCACCTCGGCGACGGCTGGGTGCGCGCGGTGTCGATGTCGACTTCCGATGGTCTCAAGCGTGGCATGGCCCTGACCGATACCGGCAAGGCGATCGCGGTGCCGGTGGGCGAGCAGGTGCTCGGCCGCATCTTCAACGTCACCGGCGACCTCGTCGACGAGAACGTGCCGCTGCCGGATCCCGACCATCGCTCGCCGATCCACCGCCCGGCTCCCTCGCTCACCGAGCAGTCGGCGGCCGCCGAGATCCTTCCCACGGGCATCAAGGTCATCGACCTCATCTGCCCGCTGCTCAAGGGCGGCAAGGGCGGCATGTTCGGCGGTGCGGGCGTCGGCAAGACGGTCGTCATCATGGAGCTCATCAACAACATCGCGAAGGCGCACGGCGGCTACTCCGTCTTCGCCGGCGTCGGTGAGCGGACCCGTGAGGGCAACGACCTCTACTGGGAGATGATCGAATCAGGCGTTATCGCCACCGAGAAGGACGAGAACGGCCATCCGAAGCTCGACGACCGCGGCAACCCGGTGCTCGCCCCAGGCTCGAAGGTGGCGCTCTGCTACGGCCAGATGAACGAGCCTCCGGGCGCCCGCCTGCGCGTCGCCCTTTCGGCCCTGACCATGGCCGAGCACTTCCGCGACGAGGCCGGCCAGGACGTGCTGCTGTTCGTCGACAACATCTTCCGTTTCTCCCAGGCCGGCTCGGAGGTGTCCGCGCTGCTCGGCCGGACGCCGTCGGCGGTGGGCTACCAGCCGACGCTTTCCGAGGAAATGGCCGCCCTGCAGGAGCGGATCACCTCGACCAACAAGGGATCGATCACCTCGCTGCAGGCCGTTTACGTCCCGGCGGACGACCTCACCGACCCCGCCCCGGCGAACACCTTCGCCCACCTCGACGCGACGGTGGTGCTGGAGCGTTCGCTCGCCGAGCAGGCGCTCTTCCCGGCGGTGGACCCGCTGGCCTCGACCTCCAAGGCGCTGGCCCCGGAAGTCGTCGGCGAGGAGCACTACCGCGTGGCCCGCGGCGTCCAGGAAACGCTCCAGCGCTACAAGGACCTCCAGGACATCATCGCCATCCTCGGCATGGACGAGCTTTCGGACGATGACAAGCTGAGCGTGTTCCGCGCCCGAAAGATCCAGCGTTTCCTGACCCAGCCCTTCCACGTCGCCGAGGTCTTCACCAACGTGCCCGGGGCACTGGTCTCGATGGAGGACACCGTCAAGGGCTTCGCCGAGATCCTCGACGGGAAGTGGGACGACGTCCCGGAAGGCAACTTCTACATGAAGGCCGGCATCGACACCGTCGAGCGGGAGTGATTCATTTCAGCGTTTCAGGATTCCAGCGTTTCAGCTCTTACCCATGTCCCTGCACCTCGAAATCGTCACCCCGGAGAGAACCGTGTTTTCCGGTCCGGTCGGCAATGTCTACATGCCGGGTTCGAACGGGGAGATGGGGGTGCTCGAGGGCCACGCCGCGCTGATCACGGCACTCGAGCCCGGCGAATTGCGCTACGAGCAGGGCGGGCAGATTCACACTCTCGCGGTCGGCAGCGGCTTCGCGGAGATCACCCAGCAGCGGGTCAACCTGCTTACCGACATGGCGCTCGGCGAGGACGAGATCGACGAGGCCCAGGCCGAGGAAGCGATGAAGCGCGCGCAGGAAAAGCTGGCCAAGATCAGCCACAGCGACGACGCGGAGGACCTGAGCCACCTCCGGGCCACCATCGCCAAGTCGATGGCGCAGCTGAATCTCAAGCGCCGCATGCACTGATGTCGGACCGCGAGCTTCGGCTCGCATCGACCACTCCCGGTGCGTTGACAGGAGGCGAGCTGAAGCTCGCGGTCCGTCGGAGGCCTCCGCTTGTCCGCCACCGATCCGTGGTGTATTTCATCCGCAGATGTCCGAGACGCTCCGCTACTGCCCCGACCTGTTGGCCTACCACCGCCGGCGCACCCGCGAGGTGATGGTCGGCCACGTGGGCTTCGGCGGCGACCACCCGATCCGGGTCCAGTCGATGATCACCGCCGACACGCGCGACACGCCGGCCTGCGTGAAGGAGATCCTCGAGTTGGCCGAGGCGGGCTGCGAGGTCGTGCGGGTCACGGCCCAGACCCGCAAGTATGCGGAGAACCTCGAGAACATCGCTCGCGAGGTCCGGGCCGCCGGCTGCGATGTGCCGCTGGTGGCGGACATCCATTTCAAGCCCGACGCCGCGATGGAGGCGGCCAAGTGGGTCGAGAAGATCCGCGTGAATCCCGGCAACTACGCCGACAAGAAGAAGTTCGAGATCCGCGAGTACAGCGACGCCCAGTACGAGGAGGAACTGGAGCGGATCCGCGGGCAGTTCGCGCCGCTGGTCGAGCGGTGCAAGGAGCTCGGCCGCGCCATGCGCATCGGCACCAACCACGGCTCGCTCTCCGACCGCATCATGAACCGCTACGGCGACACGCCGCTGGGCATGGTCGAGAGCGCGCTCGAGTTCGCCCGCATCGCCCGCGAGCTGGACTACCACAACTTCGTCTTCTCCATGAAGGCGTCGAACCCGAAGGTGATGATCGAGGCCTACCGCCTGCTCGTCGCCCGACTCGACGCCGAGGGCCCCGACTGGAACTACCCGATGCACGTCGGCGTGACCGAAGCCGGCGACGGTGAGGACGGCCGCATCAAGAGCGCGATCGGCATCGGTTCGCTGCTGGCCGACGGCATCGGCGACACGGTGCGGGTGAGCCTCACCGAGGATTCCGTCCATGAGATTCCCGTGGCGAGGGCGCTGGCCGCGCCGTTCCAGCCGGGTGCTTCTGCGAGTGGCTGCCCCGGCCCGGGGCAGGCCGTGGAGGCTGCGGCCCGCAGCCGGTCCTTGGAGAGGGATGGTGCCGCCATTTCCATCGATTGGGATCTGGTCGAGAAGGCGGATGCCTCCTTTCTTCCGCATTGGAGGGTGAAAGGAGGAACCTACGCCGTCACCTTCAGGCTGGGTGATTCACTTCCGGCAAAGGTCGTCGAAGACTACCGTTCGAAGCGGAACCTGCTGCTCGCCCGTCTGGAGAAGCTGTCCAAGTCCTCCGGTTCGCGAAGCGTTCGTGGGGAGTTGATCGATCTGCGAAACGAGCTCGGCAGCCTGCGCGAGAACCTCGTTGAAACCGAAATGGATCGCGGACATGGCGAGTGCCTGTTCGGGAATGAAGAGTTGGCGGCGGTCATGGCGGAGTGTCTCGGTCATTTCGACGGTGAGCGCTACGACCTCCTCGCTTGGTGTGTGATGCCGAATCATGTGCATGCCGTCCTGCGACCGAAGGAAGGCCACGAACTTGAGAGGATCCTCCACACCTGGAAAAGCTTCACGGCGCACGAGCTCAATCGCCGCCTGGGCCGGGAAGCAGAGCTATGGCAGAAGGAGAGCTACGATCATCTCGTGCGCGACACGGCGGATCTCCGGGCGCAGGTGAAGTATGTGCTGGCGAATCCGGTCAAGGCGGGGCTTCACGGCTGGAAATGGGTGGGAACGGTTTATGAAGAACTTGCGGCGGGCCGCCGCAACCACGGCCTGCCCCGGGCCGGGGCAGCCACTTCACTCACCCCCACCTACGACCCTTTCTCCTATGAACGCCGTAGGTCCGAGGTGGTGGAAGTCATGGGCCACGAGCTGGGTGGTGACCGCGAGATCCGCGTCTTCACGAGCCAGGAAAAATGGAATGCCGTGGCGCACAAGATCGCCAAGATGGGCGACTACAAGCCGGAGATCGTGCTGGAGAAATCCGGCGTGGTGGCCGTCGATCCTCGCGACGAGGAGGCCATCGCCGGGATCAACCGCTCGGAAACCCCGAAGCTGGTGACCGTGGCCGACGGGCTGGAGATGGAAACCATCCACGCCTTCCGCATGCTCGCCTTCCGCCTCGATGCCCGGCACCCGATCCTGCTCAAGGACACGCTGCAACCGGCGAAGGAGAGCGGCGACTTCGTCGAAACCCTGCTGGTGGCCTCGCGGGTGATCGGCTCGCTGATCTGCGACGGCATCGGCGACGCCATCCTCGTCCAGGGCGAGCCGGCGCCGGGCCAGTCACTACGACTCTCTTACAACATCCTCCAGGCCTCGGGCGCACGCATCTTCAAGACCGACTACGTCGCCTGCCCGAGCTGCGGGCGCACGCTCTTCAACCTGCAGACGACCACCCAGAAGATCCGCGAGGCCACCGGCCATCTCAAGGGAGTGCGCATCGCGGTCATGGGCTGCATCGTCAACGGTCCCGGCGAGATGGCGGATGCCGACTTCGGCTACGTCGGGGGGGCACCGGGCAAGATCAACCTCTACGTCGGCAAGCAGGCGGTGAAGTTCAACATTCCGGCCGAGGAAGCGGTCGACCGGCTGGTCGACCTGATCCGTGAGCACGGGAAATGGATCGACGCGCCCGCCGAGCAGCCTGCCGAAGTCTGAACGATGCCCGAGAGCGACACGCTGCTGGAGCAGGACACGGCGCTGGACCAGCCGTGGAACGTGGTCGTTTACGACGATCCGGTGAACCTGATGGACTACGTGACCTGGGTCTTCATGAAGGTTCTGTCCCTTCCGAAAAGCGTCGCGGAGAGGCGCATGCGCGAGGTGCACGAGCAGGGCCGCTCGGTGGTCTGGAACGGCGGCCGGGAGGAGGCGGAACTCTACACCCAGCAGCTCCAGTCCCACCAACTCCAGGCGAAGATGGAGAAGCCCGGCGAATGAAGGCCGCGCCCACATTGGACGGCAGGATCCGCATCGACATCGAGGATGCACTGGATCTGGCGGTGCTGCGGGCGATCGTGGCCGATGCCCATGCGCGCGACGACGATCTGGCCTCGCGTCTGGCGGCCGGCATCGACCCGGACCTCGCCGAAGACTGGGACGACTATGTGCTGCCCGAGCTGCGTGGATCCTTCAATGCCCAGCTGGAGACCATCGTCGGGGTGCTGGGAAAGGTCACGCCCGGCGAGACCTTCTTCATCGGGCGGGAAGATGCGGAAGCGTGGTTCGGCGGCTTGAACCAGGCGCGCCTGGCCCTGGAGGAGCGCTACCACCTCTCGGAGAACGAGGGCATCGAGGAGGACGACGAAGTGAAGTCCGCCGGGATCCGGAGCCACTTCTACCAGATGCTCCAGGGAATGCTGCTGCACTTCCTCATGGACGGAGATGCGCTCTGATCCGCCGCTTCACCCGGTCGATCCCGAGTTCCGCCTGGCAGCGTCCGTCCAGCAGGCATCGATCGGCGAGGCAGGGCGAGCACTCGACCTTGCGGCGGATGGCCGCGTGGCGCGTGCCGAGCGGCCGGATGGACCGTGGATCGCCGGGGCCATAGAGTACGATGCAGGTCGTACCAAAGGCGGCGGCAACATGGGGGAGCGACGCGTCGGCGCCGATCAACCAATCGAAGCGGCCGGCCCCGGTCGGGTCCGCCAGATCGACGAGCTCGATGCCCGTTTCGGCCGCGATCCGCCCGCCAAGAGGGCCCCGTGCGATCCGCACTTGTGAGGGATCCGGCACGATGGAGCCGATCAGCTCGAGCCAGCGTTCCAGCGGCCACTCGAAGTGGGCACCGAAGTCGCTGTCGGGGGCGATGAGCGCGGTGCCGGCATCGCGCGATTTCGCAAGCGGTTCGAACCACCGGGGTTCGTTCGGTCGGGCTCCGAGCAGCGCGGCGGTGTCGAGAAACCGCCGGACCTGATGCTCGGGCGGGCCGGGAACCACCGTTCGCTCGAGGGGGTGGGTCAGGTGTTTTGCGAGGTCGGGTGCCGGGAGTCCGGTCCGGTGCGGGATGCCCGCCTTGGCACAGGCCTTGGCCGCGGCACCGCCCTCCCACAGGAGTGCTCGCGGCAGGTCGGGCACGATCGAGGCCAGCCGGCCCGGATTTTCCTCGTGGGCGATGACTTCCGGAAAACCGGCGAGGCTCCAGAAGGATTCCTGGCGGGCCCCGCAGAGAACGGTCACCTCGGCCACGTCGGCCAGCGCACGGGTCGCGGGCAGCGAGAAGCAGGCATCCCGCCAGGTCGACGGGGCCACGACCAGCAGGGGTTCGGCCACGCGAGGAAGCTAGGGAGCGTTGCCCGACCCCGGCAAGTCACCATCGTGAATCCGCAAGGGGGCGAATTTCTCCGGTTGGTGGAAATCCGGCTCGTCGCCACCCAGGCGGGTGACGCTGAGGAAGCGCAGTGCGGGTGAATCGAGGATGAAGCTGACATTGGCCATCGTGCCCGGCCCGAAATCGAGGCGATCGCGCAGCGACGACAGTGGCAGCGACATCGCGGTGATCCACGAGCCATCGGCCTGCGTTTCGGCGTGGGTCCGGACGTCCGGCCATTCCCGGTCCTCTTCGTGGGCCCTCCGCCGGGGAGCGGTGAACTCGCAGCTCCACCAGGCACCGTTCGGCGCGAGATTGAGTTCCAGGTAGCGGCCACCCTCGGGCGCTGCGAGGAACAACTCCGCCACGTCGTGCCGCCAGAGTCCGGCGGCGAAGGCGCCCGGGGCGGCATCGGGGTGCCCGCGAGCCGGCTGCCGCCGGGTCGCGACGAACCAGAGGCGGACGGGATCAATGGCGAGGCTCCATCCGACCGGCGGATCCACGGGATTTCCGAACCAGTCCCGATGGACTCCGAAAATCGTCAGGTCGAGCCCGCCCCATTCCAGCACCCGGTCCGACGATATCGCTATCATGGCGACGGCATACAATCTGCTGCGCCCGAGGTCGACTCCGGGAGTCAGCTTAATGGCTTCAGCTCAATGAATTGTCCGAAATTCTGATTAATGCATTCGCGTATTGCGATTGTTCATCGGTAAGGTAAGACACCGACAGCGCAGATGGCCCGCCGCAGATCCAATCGCCTCGACACAATCGAATACATCGGTCCCCGGCCGCAAAAGCCGGCGAAACGACCCAATTTCCTGCTCGGCTGGGTGGTGCTTCTGGTGGCGGCCGGAGCCGTCTACTTCTTCGGTAAGCCGTTCCTTCCGCTCCTTCAGGCTCAGCAAGTTGCGCCAACTTCAGAGCGGGCCAACGCCCTCATCGGCGAGCTCCAGCCGTCAGCTGCCATCGGTGATCGCCTCGCCGCCGCCGCGCTGCAGCGGACCCAGTCGTCGGTGGTCTATGAGGATGCGTACTACAAGATTCCCTACCCCAACGGAGACATCCCCTCGGGCAAGGGTCGTGCCGAGGATCTGGTGGTCCGGTCGTACCGCGCTTTGGGCGTCGATCTCCAGCAGCGGGTCCATGAGGACATGAGCCGGAATTTTTCCGAGTACCCGCAGATTTTCGGGCGCAAGTCGGCCGATGCCAACATCGATCACCGCCTGACCGCCAATCTCCAACGTTTTTTCCGGCGTTCGGGTGCCGAGTTGCTCACCAGCGGCGTCGAAGGGGACGCGCCCAGCCGTGAGGCGGGGGATTACCGGCCCGGCGACGTGGTGACCTGGCGCCTGGCGGGAGGCCGCAGCCACATCGGCATCGTGGTTCCGGGTCCCGGCGAAAATCGTTCCGAGCCATGGGTCGTCCACAACATCGGCGAAGGACCGGTGTGGGAGAACTGCCTGTTCAACTTCAAGATCATCGGCCACTACCGCTACACCGGCGAGGAAGGCGTCGATGTGAGCGTGCTCGCCCCGACCTACTGATCCCCACTCGCGGGATGCCCCGGTGGGGTGGAATTTCCGAAAGTCCCGGGGATCAATGGTTTCGTGATCCACCCGACCGATCCGCCGGTTGGCACGGCGCGTCCGGCCTTTCCCGGAAAAAGGAAGTGCTGCCAGGGAACCGCGGCAAATCCGGACAAGCTACCGTTGCTCCGATCAAGGCCTGGCGGGATTCACCTGCCGAACCTCCACGGCCCCTGACAGCGGGCGGAGTGAACACGCGCCGGCACGATGGTGCAAGGGGTTTTGGGCCGGGCCCGGGTAACGGGGGGCGGTTTGGCCCGAGCGTCGGCACCCGAAGGGCTGATCCGTCCCCTTGGGGCTCTTGAGCTCCCGGCCACCCGCTTTTCCACAGGCTCACTCCGGCCGCAAGACGACGCGGAAGCCGAGGTCGGGCCGGCGTTGGAGGCGGTTGGGGGTCCACTCGCGGGCGAGGGCACCGTTGGCCGGGCGATCGTAGGACCCGCCGATGATGACGTGGTGCCGGGGACCGAGCGGGTTGGCCGGATTGACCGCCGGGCGGCGCGTCCACTCGGCGACCGATCCCGCCATGCCCCGGAGTCCGTTCGGTGTCCGGTCCTGATTGCCGATCTCGGTGACCGGGCCCCACGCGGATGGCTGGAGGGCTCCGGGGTTCGTCGCCTTGGCCCGGAGGGCGGCGAACCACTGTTCCTGGGTGGGAAGTCGGGCACCCTTCCAGTTGCAAAAGGCCGAGGCATCCCACCAGTCGACGTTGACCACCGGGCAGAACAGATCCATCTGCCGGCCCCGCCACATCGCCCCGTCACGGGCGGCATCGAGCATGGCCTGCCAGTCGTCCGGCTCGTGTCCCTTTTTCTCCGCGGGCTGGCCTTCGACGTCGAAGACGTCCCGCTCGCCGGGTTCGAGGCGCTCGAGCACCTGGAGAAACTGGAGGTATTCCCCGATGGTCACCTCGCAGGCACCGATTTCAAAGGCCCCCAGGGATTCCTCGTCGCCGTCCGGAGTCGGATGCACGCCGGCCGGGATGAAGACCGGATCGGGAAGAGTGGGCTCGGTGACGGGAACCTCCGCTTCATTCTTCGGAAGCAGGATGGTGATGGCGGCAGCGATGACGATGAGGCCGGTGACCATGGCCAGCACCGCCGGGACTTTGGACTTCCGCTTTGCCGGTTGCGTGCGCGGTGCGGTGGGCAGCGGGCGCGTCTCGCGCAGTTGTTCCTCGATCTGCTCGCCGTAGGAGCGGATCGAACTCCAGGTCAGCGGCTTTTCCACCCCTTCGCCGCGCATCCACGCGAGCACCGTGAGCACGCGGCTGGCACCCGGCAGACCGTCGGCCACCAGCGGCGGCAGCTCCCTGCCGAGACGAACGATGTCCGCCTCGACGACGGCCGGATTGAACTTGCCGGAGCGGACGGTGTTGTCGAGGCGGACCACGCCGTGGGCGTCGAAGTGGATGTCGCCGGGAGTGAGGGGGCGGGTGGCGCAATCGTTGGCCTCGAGTTGCAGCATGGCCTCGGCGGTACGGCGGAAGACGTGGGCGAGGTCGGCGGGACGCATGGCCTCACGGGCCCTCAGGCGGTCCGCCAGGGTGCTGCCGCTGACGAATTCCAGTGCGGCGAAGCACTCGCCGTCGTCGACCGCCTCGTAAACCGACCCGATCAGGGGGTGATCGACCGAGGCCTTGGCCCGGATGTGGCCGAGGAAGTCCTCGCGCCGGGACGGATCGGTCAGCTCGACCAGCCGGACCTTCCGCCCGACCGACGCCTGCTCGGCGAGCCAGAACACTTCGCCGTCGCGTTCTTCGAGTTTCTCAAGCAGGCGGTAGTCGCCGAGCGTGCGGGATTCCATCGGGCTTCAGCGTTCGGCGGGGAAAGGGGGCAGGACCGGTTCCAGCGGGATCTCGTCGTCGAGCGGCGGCAGCAGGGAGCCGTCGAAATTCAGGTCCTCATCGAGAAACACCGGATCCTGACGCCCGGCCGGCTCGACCCGGCTGCGCGAGGCCAGGTGGCGCGGCCATGCCTGACTGTCGATCAACTCGTTCTTGTAGGTCAGCTCGACCACCTGCCCGTAGTACTTGCGGCGGCCGAACAGATGCTCGTCGGCGGGGGTCGCGCGGGGGATGGTGTAGGTCACCCGCATCGCTTCCTCACCGCCGAGCCAGTCGATCGGGGCGGTGGGCCAGGCGATGGTCGCCTGGGCCGCCACCGCCGCTTCGCCGAGCGCATTCATCACCTCACCCTGGGGCGACTCGTCGAAGAAGTGCACGGCCACCATGAAGTCCTCGGGCTTCGGCTCATGGCCCGGAGCCGCGCGCACCGGGATCGTGAGCACGACCCGCTCGCCATCGGGAAAGCGGTCGTCCTTGAAGATGCGGGTCCGCCCCAGTGCCAGCTTGCCACGCATGTCGGTGGGCATGGAGATGCCGTCGCGCAGTTTCCTGGCGGCGAGCGGATAGAGCGCTCCCGCCCGGGTCGTGCCCATCTGGAAGACCTCCTGGTAGGCGGCCGCGGCCTTGTCGGCCAGCGAGGGATCGAAGGCGGCCATCGTTTCATAGACCATGCCGAGCTCGAAGTGCACGTTCGGCTCGTCGGGGTCCTTGGCCCGGGCCTCTTCGAGCTTCACGATCGCCTTGCCCATGTCCTCGGCCACGCGGGCCTCGCGGGCCTCGGTCACGAGACGCTCGACCCGTGGATCGGCGATGGCGGGGGCATCCAGCTCTCGTGCCGGCGGCAGCGGGTCCGCGGCGACCAGCTCGGGAACCGGCGGCAGTGCGACGACCGGGTCGGGTTTCGCCGCCGCGGGGGACTCGGGCGCGACATTCACCAGGCGGGTGACGATGCGTTCCTCGACCACCACCTCGCGGCTCGCCTCGAGGCGGATCGCCAGCGCCACGCCCGCGGCGAGAAGCTGGACGAATGCAACCAGACCGAGCACCCAGCACGAAAGCCGGAAGCACAGGTTGGGGCCGGTTCGGGCGCCACTCGGATTCACCCGGCAACGGTAGGCGCGCGCCGCCGCCGGGAGCAAGACGGGATTCCCGCCGGAAACTTGGCGCTTGGCAGCGGAGTGGGCGCCGGTAGAGGTGGACGCGTGACGCCGAACGTTGCCCGCCGCCGGCCCCGGCTCGACGCCCTCACGCCGAGCGAGGTGGCGTCGCGCCTGCGTCACCGGCCCGGCTTCGTCTTTTTCGACACGGCCGGGAATGTGCCCTCCGACCGGGGCGCGCCGCTGTCCATTCTTGCCGCGGATCCCACCGAAGTCTTCAAAGGCTCGATTCACGATCCTTCGGACCGTGCCCGGTTGAGTGCGCGCCTTGCCGAGCGCGGTGGCGCGCTTCCCTCGGCAGACCGTGGATTTCCCGAGGGCGGCCTGTGCGGTTGGGTGGACTACGAAGGGCGGTTTGTCTTCGGCGACTATCCGGAGATGCTGGTGCACACCCCCGACGGTGGCTGGCACGAGGTCGGCGACCTTTCCGGGCGCCTCGCCGATACCCCGGCGGAGCCCGTCGTCGTCGGCCCGTTGCGGGAGACCTGGACGCGCCGGCGGTTTGTCGAAGGCGTGCGCCGGATCCGTGAATGGATCGCGGCCGGCGACATCTACCAGGTCAACCTCGCCCAGCGCTTCGAGGCGGAAGTACGAGGTTCGTCGTTGTTTTCCCTGTACGAGCGCCTGCGCGAGGCGTCGCCGGCGCCGATGGCCGCCTGGCTGTCGCTGGACGGGAAGGAGGTTCTTTCCTCCTCTCCCGAGACCTTCCTGCGGATTTCGGGGCGCGGGATCGAAACGCGCCCGATCAAGGGCACCCGCCCCCGCTTCGCCGATCCGGCGGACGACCGCCGCTCGGCCGTCGAGCTGCAGACCTCGCCGAAGGAGATCGCCGAGCTGGTGATGATCACCGACCTGATGCGCAACGACCTCGGGCAGGTCTGCGAGTTCGGCAGCGTGCAGGTGGACGAGATGCTGCGGCTCGAGACCCTTGCCCAGGTGCATCACCTTGTTTCCACGGTTCGCGGGCGGCTGCGCGGGGATGTCGGCGCGGTCGATGCCCTGGCGGCGTGCTTTCCCGGCGGCAGCATCACCGGGGCTCCGAAGCGGCGGGCGATGGAGATCATCCACGAACTCGAGCAGGAGGCGCGGGGCCTTTACTGCGGCGCGATCGGCTACCTCGGCTACCACGGCGAGAGTCAGTTCAACATTGCCATCCGCACGATCGTCCGCGAGGGCGGGCGGCTGCATTTCCATACCGGTGCCGGCATCGTTGCCGACTCGGATCCGGAAAAGGAGTACGAAGAGACCCTGCACAAGGCCGCCGGCATCCGGCTGGCGCTGGAGAGCTTTTGAGGCCCGGGCCGGGACGCCGGGGAGGGCGACGGCTTCGGACCGGTTCGAGCTTTCTGCAGAACCTTCCGGGTAAGACACTGACCCGTCTTGTCTTCGGGGTCGCTTGTGCCAGAGTCGACGGGCGCCGGGAGCGCGGTCAGTCGCCCCGGCGATCAACCCATTCCCCGAACCCATGTCGATTCGCATGATCGCCGGCAGCGAAGTTGCCGAGCTGCTCCCCATGGACCGCGCCATCGAGCTGACCCGGGAGGGATTCCGGGCGCTGGCCGAAGGACGCACCGAAATGCCGGTCCGGCAAAAAGTCGAGATGGCCGATGGTGACATGCTGCTCAAGCCATGCTGTCTGCCGGGGCGTGGAATGACGGTGAAGCTGGTGACGACCTGTGCGGGAAACCCGGACAAGGGACTGCCTTTGGTCCAGGGAATCGTGCTGGTCTTCGATGACGTCACCGGCACTCCCCGGGCGGTGATCGATGCCGGCCAGCTGACCTCCATCCGGACCGGTGCCGGCGGCGGGCTGGCCGCCGACCTGCTGGCGTGTCCCGACAGCTGTGCGGTCGCCCTGATCGGGGCCGGGGTGCAGGCGCGCCAGCAGTTGCTGGCGGCCATGACGGTGAGAAACATCAAGTATGTGACGGTGTTTGATCCTTCGGATGAAGCCGTCGAGATCCTCAAGAGCGAGTTCGGTGCAATGCCGGATCCTCCGGTGATCACCCGGACCCGGCAGTCGGATGAAGGGGTGGCGGATGCCGACATCGTGATCACCGCCACCACCAGCCCGGTGCCCACGTTTCACGGAAGCGTCCTGCGGCCCGGCACGCATGTGAATGCGATCGGCGCCTACCGGCCGGACCGGCGCGAGCTGGACGAGGACACCATGCGCCGCTCCTACGTGGTCGTGGATGGAATGGCGGCCGCAGGCCGCGAGGCCGGCGAAGTGCTGATCCCGGGCATCACTCCGGATGCCGAACTCGGGGAACTCGTGACAGGAGCCAAGTCGGGGCGGACCAGCCAGGATGAGATCACCGTCTTCAAGTCGGTCGGCATGGCCATCCAGGATGCGGTCAGCGCCTGTTACGTGCTCGAGGAAGCCGAACGGCTGAATGTCGGTCGGGAAGTCACCCTCGCGGACGTCCCGGTCGGTCCCTGCCTGTCGAACGGACTCGAGTTCGAGGCATACATGCCGGAAATTTAGGGCGTGGCCGGGCCTTCCAGGCCCGGTCACATCCCGCTCCGATCAGAATCCCTGCTGCTCGGTGCGCTTGATGATCTCTTCCTGAAGCTCGGGCGTCAGGTTCACGAAGTAGTCCGAGTAGCCGGCCACGCGCACGATCAGGTCGCGGTGCTTCTCCGGATGCTCGCGGGCTTCGAGCAGCGTCTCGCGGGTCACGACGTTGAACTGGATGTGGTGGGCATCCTTGGCGAAGTAGCCGCGGACCAAGTGGACGAAGTGGTCGATGCCCTGCTTGTCGTCGAGAAGGGTGGGCGTGAGCTTGAGGTTGAGCAGCGTGCCGCCGGTCTTGATGTGGTCGAATTTCGCCGCCGAGTTGAGCACGGCGGTCGGTCCCCGGCGGTCCGCACCCTGTACCGGCGAGATGCCCTCGCTGACGGTCTCGCCGCTCCGCTTGCCGTCCGGCAGCGCGCCGGTCACCTTGCCGAAATAGACGTGGCAGGTGGTCGGCAGCATGTCCACGCGGTGGTACCCGCCGCGGACGTTCGGCCGACCGTCGATGTGCTTCCAGAAGGACTCGAAGACCCGCGAGGTGAGGTTGTCGGCGCGGTCGTCGTCGTTTCCGTACTTCGGCGTCTTTTCGAGAAAATCGTGGTGCAGTTCGGCGTGGCCGTCGAAGTCGGCGTCGAGCGCGGCGAGCATCTCGTCCCAGGTGCAGCGGCCGGTCTCGAAGAGGTTGTGGCGGATCGACGCCAGCCCGTCGGTCACGGTGCCCAGCCCGACGCCCTGGATGTAGGTCGAGTTGTAGCGGGCGCCACCCTGGTGGTAGTCGCGGCCGTTGGCGATGCAGTCGTCGAGCAGCAGCGAAAGAAAGGGCACGGGCATGTACTTCGCGAACAGCGTCTCGATCAGGTTGTTGCCGCGGATCTTGATGCTGATGAAGTGCTGCAACTGCTTCTCGAAGGCGTCGAAGAACTCATCGAAGCTCTTGAACGAGCGCGGATCGCCGGTCTCGATGCCGATCCTCTTTCCGCTGCGGGGGTCGGTTCCGTTGTGCAGGGTGATCTCGAGCACCTTCGGCAGGTTGAAGTAGCCGCTGAGGAAGTAGGCCTCGCGCCCGAAGGCGCCGGCCTCGACGCAACCCGAGCAGCCGCCCGTGCGCGCGTCTTCAAGCGACTTGCCCTGTCGGATCAGCTCCTGCACGACGGCGTCGGTGTTGAAAATCGAAGGCTGCCCGAAGCCGGTCTTCACGATTCGCGCGGTGCGGCGGAGCAGGCGGTCGGGGTTCTTCTTCGACACCTGCACCATCGAGCTCGGCTGCAGCAGCCGCATCTCCTCGATCACGTCGAGGATGAGGAAGCTGAGTTCGTTCACCGCGTCGCTGCCGTCGGGCTTCACGCCGCCGACGTTGATCAGCGCGAAGTCGGTGTAGGTGCCGCTTTCCGCCGCTGTCACGCCGACCTTCGGCGGGGCGGGGTGGTTGTGGAACTTGATCCAGAATGCCTGCAGCAGTTCGCGGGCCCGTTCCTCGTCGAGCGTGCCGTCCTCGAGCCCCTTCTGATAGAAAGGCCACAGGTGCTGGTCGAGCCGGCCCGGGTTGAACGAGTCCCAGGGATTGAGCTCGGTGACCACGCCGACGTGGACGAACCAGTAGTACTGCAGCGCCTCGTGGAAATTCTCCGGTGCGTTGGCCGGCACCTTGCGGCAGACCTCCGCCATCGCCCGCAGCTCCGCCGCGCGTTCGTCATCCGCGCAATTCCCGGTCTCGGCATCGAGCCGGCCGGCGTATCGCTGCGCGTAACGGATCAGGGCGTCGGCGCAGGTGTCCATCGCGCGCAGTTCCTCGCGCCTTTCGTAAGCCAGCGGATCGGCCTCGAAATCGAGCGCGGCGATCGCGTCGCGGATCTCGAGCTTCAGGTCGAGCATCCCCTTGCGGTAGATCGTGTCGCCGAGCACCGTGTGGCCCGGCGTCCGCTGCTCCTGAAATTCGGTGAAGATCCCGGCCTCGTAGCAGTCGTGCCACTCCGGCGGCAGCTCGCGGAACATGCGCTCCCGCTGCGAGCGGCCCTCCCAGAACGGCCGGATGGTCTCCAGGTGTTCCTTTTTCTCCTCCGCGCCGACCCGGTAGGGGATCTTCTCGCGTCCATCGAGCATCTCGAGGTCCTCCGCGGTGTGGATGCAGATCTCGGGATAGGTCGGAACCGCCGCAGGTGCCGGCCCGCGTTCGCCGACGATCAGCTCGCCCTCGCCGAGATACAGCTCCTTGCGGTCGAAGATGCTGGCGAAGACCATCGCCCGCTGCATCGGCACCGAGGCGCGCGCGAACTCCGGCGAGGCGGCCGTCTCGGTCACGATCCTCGCCCGCTCGTTGCTGATCCGCGGCACCGCCGCCAGTGTGGCTTCCCGCAGTTTCCGGATTCGTTCGTTCATGGGATGTGGATTTGAAAACTAACGACCGACCCAAGGGTCGAAGCCCGCCCCGGCAAATTGCGCCCGCACCGCTTCCACTTCCTCCCCGCTCGGCGGCTCCACGCCGGCCATCCGGTTCGTCAGTCCCAGCCGAGCGTATTTTCCCGCCGCAATCCGATGATAGGGCAGCACCGATACCCGCCGGAACCTCGTCCCGCGCAGGAACCCGATCATTGCCTCGATGGCATCCGGATCGTCGTTCACCCCGGGTATCAGCGGCACGCGGATCCAGGTCTCCACGTCGAGGCCGTCCAGCATCTCCAGGTTCTCGAGGATGGTCACGTTGCTCACGCCGGTCCACCGGCGGTGCACCTCGTCGTCGATCGCCTTGAGGTCGTAGAGGATCAGGTCGCAGTTCGCCGCCGCCTTTTCGAGCACTCCCGACTCCGCGCAGCCGCTCGTGTCCAGCGCGGTGTGCAGCTCACGACGCCGACAGGTCTTCAGCAGCTCGATCGAGAACTCCGCCTGTTCCAGCGGCTCCCCGCCGGAAAGGGTGATCCCGCCCCCCGAACGGTCGTAGTAGGGGATGTCCCGCTCGAGCTCGCGGACCAGCTCCTCGACGGTCCAGTCGCGCAGGCAAAGCTCCGACTCCGCATGCCCGGGCTCGACCAGCGCGAAGGCCTCCGGGTTGTGGCACCACGCGCAGCGCATCGGGCAGCCGGTGAAGAACACCGTCGAGCGGATTCCGGGACCGTCGTGGATTGCGAAGCGCTTGACGTCGAAGGTCCGCCCCACGAGTCCACCCCCGCCGTCCCGGTCGGTCCGCATCCGGACCTCCGGTCGGCCAGACAGCGGGCACGGAGAAAGACTTGGCATCACAGCAAAGTTTGCCCGAGGGGTTGGCATCCGGTCAATTCGCCACGGACGAGTTGGCGAAAATCACAGCGGAGGCTCGGGAATCCGACCCCTCAAGTGGGGCGACAAAGCCAGCCGGGAGGCATCCCCCGGCTTTCCGCCGTGCCGGCGGGCCATGGCGCTGGCAGAAATTCCGACGGGGTGCCTACTTCATCGCCACCACCAGCGCGGCCAGCAGGATGATCAGGACCGAAATCAGGGCGTTGCCGGCGATCAGGCCGGAGGCGACGGGCACGCTGTAGGTGTCCGCCTGTTCCTTCTTCTTGCGCTGCGCCCCCGGTCCCAAACCAGAAGAACACCCTGCGCAAGCCAGATGCTGCAATGCAGCACCCCCTTCAAATGACCCCTTCAAAACGCTCAACCGACTGGCCTCACGCGCAAGGCCCGCAGGGAAAACAGGCGGGCTTCGGCCGACTCGCGAATTGGCCGCGCGCCGTTCTTCCTCTTGG
>NZ_JBISBU010000025.1:0-68564 GCF_044385805.1 Haloferula sp. A504 | reverse complement strand
GCGATTCATCGCCGCTTTGGCGAAGCATTTCAATGCGAGCCGCGCCATCGGCGATGAATCGCCTCCATCAAAGCGGCGATGAATCGCCGCAGTCTTGATTTTCCGGCGGCTCCTCATCCGGAGCGGAGTGAAGCCAGGGAGTAGGGGAGGAACACCGAGCCTGAAAAGTCCGGCCGCGGGCCGCTGCATCGCGGTCAGCCCAACCGCTCTGCCCACCACTTTCAGTTTCACTCGCCAAATCCCCGGCCCACGGCTGCGGCCTTTTCCCGCACTTGCGCTCCCGCCAAGCCCCACCACTCTCCAGCATGAAAATCTTCGCCGGTCTGCTGTCGCTGCTTGCCACTGCCTGCACCTTCTTCCCCCGGCCGGCCCCCTCGCCGGTCAAGATGCAGACCCACGAGCCGCCCGGCGATCCCGACCAACTGGTGGTGCTGCTTCCCGGACGGCACTCGCTGCCTTCCGAATTCGAGCGCGAGGGATTCGTCGGGATCCTGCGATCCAGCCGACCGCACGCCCGCATCGTCGCCCCGGACCTACACATCGGCTACTACCGCAACCGCCAGATGGCCGAACGCCTGCACCGGGATGTCATCATTCCCGCCAAGCAAGCCGGGGTCCGGCAGATCACCCTCGTCGGCATCTCGATGGGGGGATTGGGCGCCATGCTCTACGAGCTGGAGCATCCCGGCCAGGTCGACGAGGTCATCCTGCTCTCCCCATTTCTCGGTGACGAGTCGGTGATCACCGACATCGGCCAGCAAGGCGGGCTCGCCGCCTTGAAACCGGAAGGAAAGGATCCCGACCGCTTCAGCCGCAAGCTCTGGCTCGGGCTCCGGGATCGCTGGTTGCCACGCAAGGATCGGCCCGAACTGCATCTCGCCTGTGGTGAGTCCGACCGGCTGGCATCCTCCACCCGCCTCGCCTCGGCCGAACTCAGGCCGGCCGGAACCGTGTGGCTGCCCGGCGACCACGATTGGCAGACCTGGAACGCGCTCATTCAGCAGGTCGAGGACCGCTGAACGGGCCCTCACTCGGGAAAAGCGACCGTGTAGGTCTTCCCGGCGGGACCTTTCGCGCTGATTACCGTCCTTCCGCCGCAAGTCACGGTCACCCGCTGCTCGTCGCCTTCCCGGCGGACCACCAGGTCCCAGGATTTGCCAAAGGCCCACAGGTCCCGCAGCGCCATCTCAGGCCAGCCGTCGGGCAGCCACGGGGTGCACTCGAAGGAGTCCAACCCGGTCGGGACGATCCCGAACATGCCCTCGGTGAACACCCGCGGGTAGAGCGATCCGGGACAAAGCATGTCGATCGCATCCTCGTCGGGATACGGTCCTTTCGGCCCGAAGATCTGGGTGCGCACCACCCTCTGGGTCGTGTCCAGTGCCTCGGCCGTCCGCCCGGCCATGAAGATCACCCGAAGGGCATAGTAGGTTTCCCGACCCCATTCGGTCTCGCGGGTCGATTCGGCCAGGATGTCCCCGCCCTGCATCCGGTTCGGCCACAGCTTCTTCGACAACATCGCGTCGACCGTCGCCTCCTGCCGCTCGTTGATCCCCATCGCCAGCGGCAGCAGGATCCAGCCACGCAGGGTCGTGTTGCCCTCGTAGTAGCGGTAGGTGTCGAAACCCTCGACCGTGGCCCCGAAGAACTTCTCGATGGCCGGGGCGAGGGCGTCCGCCCGCCGGTCGAACTCCGGCGCTTCCGGTTTCCCGAGCGAGCGGCCGAGCACGGCGGCCAGACGGTAGCCGCCATAGGCCAGCGCGGAGGTGCTCAGGTTGGCGTCGCCGGTCGGGTAGCGGCCCTCCATTTCATCGGTCTTGGAAGCGACGATGCCGTCGTCGCGGGTCGCGCGCTTCACCGACTCGGCGCTGAACTCGACCAGTGGCCACATCTCCTCGGCCGCCGCGCGATCCCCCTGGAAGAGGAGGAACTTCGACAGGCCGTAGAGCACCATCGCGTCGTCGCCGCGGAATTTCTGGACGAGCTTCAGGGTGGGATACTCGAAGGATCCGGGAAAGGGGTCGATGCCGTGCTCGCGGATGTGGTCGAGCCAGATCCGGTACATGTTCATCGACGCCTCGTTCAGCGCTTCGTCCCCGAAGAAGGGGAACAGCGGGCTCGAATACTCGACCGGATCGTTGGCCCACACGCCCGGCGAATAGCGCAGGCTGCCGTTGTGGGTGATGACCCCCTTGATGGTCTCGATTGGACACTCGATCACGTGGAGTTTCTGAAAGGCGAAGGCGAGATCGAGAAGCGGATCGGGAGTCTCCAACCGGCCGGGACCGGCAAAGGCGGCGTCGGCGAGCGCTTGGCGGGCCGCCTCTTCGGCATCGACGTCGATGGTCAGGTCGGCCTGGTCGACGAGGCGGGCATGGATCGTGACCGGAAAGGTGATCTCCCCGCCCGGTTCAAGGCTCTGCTCCGCCACCGGTGCGGACTTCCAGACCATGTCCACGACCTTGTCATCGTAGGTCTGCACCATGCGCGTGGCTCGCACATCGACCGGGATCTTCCGCTCGCTCACATTGCGCAGCTTCCATCTTTCGACCACGAGGGCCTGCGTCGTCGAGGGAAAGACGGTGCGGGTGGCGACCAGTCCATCGGTTTCCGGGTAGTGGACGGTGAGCCGTCCGTCGAAAGCCACGGACTCCGGCAGGTCCGGTTTCCACGGCTGGCCCCCTGCCGAAATGCGGGGCATTCGCGAAGCCAGGCTCTCGAAGGTCACGCGATCCCGGTCGGCCCGTCCCTTCGGCACCTCGAAGAAGCGCGTGAGGTAGGACAGCCCCTCCTTCGCATCCACCTTGGTCTGCATCACCACCTTGCGCCCCTGCATGCAGATGACCACGGGTTGCTCGTCGCCGAGCTGGTGGACGATCTTCGAATCCCCTTGGGGAACCCAGAAGGTGTCTTGGGCGCACGCGATGGAGCCCACGAGGAGCCCGATCGGAACCGACAGAATCTTGGTGAGGTGTTTCATGGTCATGGGTGGAGCTGTTTCAGGAGTCCTGCATCAGGGCCGAGCGGCCGCCGTCCATCAGCAGGGTGTTGCCGGTGATGAAACCGCTGAGCGGAGACGCCAGAAAGGCGCACAGGTTTCCGACCTCCTCGGGCATGCCGATGCGGCCGACCGGATGCCGCGCGGCGGTGCGCTCGCGCTCGGCCGCCGGATCGGGAAAGGAATCGAACCACGCCTGATTGCCCGGGGTGTCGATGAAGCCGGGCGCGACGCCGACGACCCGGACCGACGGCCCCCATTCGATGGCGAGCGCGCGGACGAGGCCATCGAGCGCCGTCTTGGCGACGTTGTAGGGAAAGCACCCGGGGATGGTCTGGTAGGCGTGGTTGGATCCCATCGCGATGAACACCCCGGGATCCGCCTCCTCAAGATGGGGACGCGCCGCCTTGGCCAGCCGCCAGTGCGAGGCCAGATTGAGATCCATGCAGTCCTGCCACTCGTCTTCGGTGGCTTCGGACGCCCCGAAGAAACAATTGCCGCCGGCGTTGGAGACGACCAGATCAAGACCGCCCAGGGCGGCGACGGCGTCCCCGACCAACCGGGCCGGAACCGCCGGATCGGCCAGGTCGCCACTGAGATACACTCCCTCGCCTCCCTCCGCACGCAGGGCCTCAAGAAACTCCGCCGCCCGCGGGTCGTCCGCGCCGACCCTGCCGGTGCCCGCCACGCGGCATCCGGCCCGGGCCAGGACCTGCGCCACCCCGGCACCGACCCCGGAGCTCGCTCCGGTGACCAGCGCCCTCTTTCCGCGGAGATCGATCTCAAGTGCCATGACTCGATTGCTTGGCGGTTTCGACCAGTGCGAGGAGGTTCTCGATCGGCGTGTCGAGCTGGACGTGATGGGTCGGCGCCAGGATCAGGCCACCGTCCTTGCCGACGGTGCGGATCCGCTCCTCCACCTCACGCCGGACATCATCGACCGAGCCGAAGGGCAGCGTGTGCTGCTCGTCCACCGTGCCCATGAAGCACAGCCGGTCGCCATACCGGCGTTTCAGCGCCGCGGGATCCATGCAGGCGGGCTGGATCGGGTGCAGGACGTCGACGCCGATCTCGATCAACTCGTCGATCACCGGCTCGACATGGCCGTCGGTGTGATAGGCGATCTTCAGCGCGGGATTCAAAGTCTTCAGTTCGGCGATCAATCCCGCAAAGCGCGGCTTGAGCAGGGTGCGCCATTGCTCCGGAGACATGATCATCGACTGCTGCCCGCCGATGTCGTCGCCCAGCCAGACCATGTCGACGCCAAGCTCGACCAGGCGGCGGCAGACGGCGGTGTGGTACGCTTGTGGAATGTCGAGGATGCTTCCCACCAGGTCCGGGTCCTCGAGGATGTCCATGAGCAGGTTCTCAAACCCCCGCAGCGCGACCGCCGTTTCCCAGATGGTCGTCTGGCAGCTGCCGACGATCCAGTAATGATCGCCGAAATCGCGCACCGCCTGCTCGACCGACGTGTAAAGTTCCGGCCGGGTCGGGTCGGGTGCCTGGTAGGAACCGATCGCATCGTCGTCGGCAAGCGGTGGATTCTCGAACTCGGTGTAAAACCCTTCACCAAAACGCGTCTCGTAGCGGATGTTCCGCCAGTCGACGCCCCATTCGTCGGTGTAGTGGTCCGCCCCCGGGTTGTAGAGGTCCCCGGCGTAGTAGGAATTCGCCCAGCCGACCGAGGTCAGCAGGACATCGAGGCCCAGCTCAAGCTCCAGCGCGTAGTCATTGCCGCCGCCGTGGGGATTGTGGCCCTTGCCGGTCTCACCGAAAAGCCGGGCGCGGAGACGCTGGGCAAACTCCGGGGTGAAGCTCATCTCGAGCGGCACCCGGTCGGGCTGCTCGTGGGCCAGGGCGGTCCGGACTCTCTCCTTCGGGGTCATGGCTTGTTAGACGTAAAAATTCTCCCGCGCATCCAGCTCGCGGATGCCGGGGTGCTTCTCGAGTTCCTCTTCCACCAGATCCACCCCGAGCCCGGGTCGGTCGGAGAGATGGAGCTGCCCGTCGCGGACGTCGATCGGATGCGTCAGCACCTCGTCGCGCCACGGCACGTCGTGGAACATGAACTCGCAGCGGAACAGGTTCGGGATCGCCGCACAGACGTGGGCGCTGGCCAGGGTCGACAACGGCCCGTTCGGGTTGTGCGGCGCGATCAGCACGTTGTAGGCCTCGGCCTGTGTGGCGATGCGCTTCATCTCCGACGGCCCGCCGCAGCGGGTGATGTCGGGCATGATGATGTCGCACACGTGATTCTCGAGCACCGGCCGGAATCCGTGGCGGGTGTAGTGCCGCTCGCCGACGCAGATCGAAACATTGCCCGGCAGGCGTTCGCGCAGCGCCCGCAAGGTGTCGGCATTCTCCGGTCCCGCCGGCTCCTCATACCAGGCCATCCCGTAGGGCTCCAACCGCTCGGCCATGCGCACCGCCATCTGGCCGTTCATCATGGCATGGGTCTCGATCATCATCTCCATCTCCGGACCCACCGCCTCGCGCACCGCACGGGTCACCTCCACCGCCCGATCCTGCATCGCCGGCGTCAGCGCGAGGTTGGTTTTGAGGTCGGTCCCGTAGAGGTAGTTGGTGTGGGCAAAGGGATCGAACTTCAGGCCCCCAAACCCCGCCTCCTTCACCTTGCGCGCCTGTGACGCGTAGTCATCGGCCGTGTGCCCCCCACCGGTGAACCAATAGTTCGCATACAGCGGCACCGAGGTCCGGAAGGCCCCTCCCAGCAGTTGATACATCGGCACACCGAGCACCTTGGCCTTCAAATCCAGCAGCGCCATGTCGAGCCCGCTGATGGCGCACATCGAGGCCCCATAGGGGCCGATCCAGTTGAGGTCGCGGTAAAGCTTGGTCCAGATGAAGTCGGTGCGCATCGGATCGAGTCCGATCACCCGATCGCCCACATGCTTCGCCGCCGCTTCGATGATCGGTGACCCCGGCCAGTTGGTCGCCTCGCCGACCCCGGTGTGACCGGTGTCGGTCACCACCTTGATCATCGTCCAGTTGTACTTCACCCCCTCGACCAGCCAGGTCTGGATTTCAGATATTTTCATAATAATTCCCTACATGATCCCGAAGGTGTCCCACGCCTCCTGGGCGCCCATGCCTCCCTTGATGGCCTCGAAGACCTGCTTCTCGCCGTGAGCCTTTTGCCACGCCGCCTCGAGGGTCTCCCGCTCGATCTCGCGGGGAATCACCACCACCCCGTCGAGATCACCGAAGATGATGTTCCCGGGGCGGACGGTGACGTCGCCGAAGCCGATCGTGCAGCGAAAATCGATCACCTTGCCGCGGGCCCGCTGATCCTGGGCGAAGCGGCCCATCGAGAAAGTCGGAAAGCCGAGCTTGAGAATGCCCGGCGTGTCCCGTGAGTAGCCGTTGACCACGGCACCGGCGGCACCCCGGTTGCCGGCAGCGGTGCTCATCAGCTCACCCCACAAGGCATAGGTCGGTGACGACCCGGAGCAGATGTAAACCTCGTCCTCCTTCAAGTCATCGAGCGCCCGCAGCATCAGGCCGAAGGGCTGGTTGAGATCCTGGCCGGTGCGGCCCGGACCCTCACCGCCGCCGAAGTCGTCTGCCTCGAGGACCGGCATCGCCCGGCCGACCACGATCATGTCGTCGCGCAATGGCTGGATCTCCGGTGGCAGGAACTGGCGGGTGTGCCCCATGACATCCATGACGTCGCCAATGACGGCACTGAAGAGGCCCTCACGCATCAGGTCGAAGAGCTCGCGGTCGGAACGGTAGCCGGGGAGGGTGGATTTCACGGGATCAAGGAAGCCAGAAAAGGGAGCCACGCGTCGAACCGGAACGGCCGCTGCGTGAAAGGTTTTGTCTTTCGGACAAGACTACCGCACGGATTGGATCCTTGGAATGGATGAAACCTTGATTCGACTTGTGGATTTCGAACCAATTTCCCAGCGTTGATGCATGTCGAAATCCAAGGGCTCGGCGGGCCCCGAGGGCTTGAAGTTCCGGCACGGAAGGCCATCGGCGCTGGGTCGGGTCTCGGCCGCGGGATGGATGACCCACCGCGGCATGTCCGGGTGGCGTGACCTGGGTCACCACGCGGCGGCCTTCATCCTGGAGGGAAGGGGCAGCTACGAGGACGAAGCCGGGGCACGCCACCGGATCGTCCCGGGTTGCGTGGTGTTCAGTTTCCCCGGCCTGCGCCATTTCTACCGGCCGGCACCGGGCACCGAGTGGACCGAGTTCTACCTGATCTTCGATGGACCCGTGATCGAGCTTTGGGAATCACAGGGACTGATTCAGCGCCACCAACCGGTACTCGGCGGGCTCGACCCGCTCGAAGTCTGGGCCCGGCGCTTCGAGAGCGTGCCCGGACCGTCGGGGACCTTGGGCACCACGCCCTCCCTGGTGGAAATCTGCCGCTTGCAGGCCCTGCTGGCCGAAATCGTCTGCCACCGCAGCGGGACCGATGGCAGCGGTGACGAGGCATGGCTGGACCGGGCGCAGGCCTTGCTTGAATCGGACCGGCACCGCCAGACATCGGTGGAGCAACTCGCGACCCTCCTCGGGCTCGCTCCCCACGCCTTCCGACGGAAGTTCGGGCAACTGGCCGGGATGAGCCCGGCCCGCTACCGCGCGGTCCGCACGATCGACCGCGCCTGCGAGCTGATGCAATCCACGGACTTGCTCGACAAGCAGATCGCCGAGCAACTGGGCTTCTGCGACGAGTACTACTTCTCCCGTAGATTCCGCGAGATCACCGGCCGGAGCCCGACGGAATTCCGCTCCATCCTGCCTCCGTCGAAGCGCTGAGGGCTGAAGACTGGCTACGCAAAGAGATTGCGGTCCAATGAGCGATACTGGATCGCCTCGAGAATGTGGTTCGAGGCGATGCGGTCCGCACCTTCGAGGTCGGCCAGCGTCCGGGCGACCTTGAGGATGCGGTCGTGGGCGCGGGCTGAGAAGTTGGGCTGCTCCATGGCGTGCTCGAGATAGGTCGAACTCTCGGTGTCCAACTCGCAGCAGGCGCGGACTTGCCGCGGGCCCATTTTGGCATTGGTGCGGGCCGAGGTGCCGGCGAAGCGCTCACGCTGGATCGCGCGGGCTGCGACGATGCGTTCGCGGATGGCGGCGGAGCTCTCGCCGCTGGCCTTCCCCGAAAGCTCGCGGTATTCCACCAGCGGCACCTCGACATGCAGGTCGATGCGTTCGAGCAAGGGCCAAACCCCTCATCCTCAACGACAGAGACGTCACCGATGACGATCAAAACCTCCTTGCCTATGCCTGCAGTTCTTTTTCGAACCTGGTGACTATGTCGTAAATCTCCATCAAGATGTCGGCTTTTTCGATTTCATGAAATCGCGAGACTTGAAAGACTCATCGTGCGATTCGGCGGGATAGGGCGATGCCCTAAGCCGAATCCCTGGCCACGAGCACATAGAATTGGAACATGACGAATCCAACCACCCTGAAGGGTGCCAATCCTCCGGAACACAGCACGACGGACTTTCACCGACTACTCATATCCGAACCCGCCGACGGTCAAGTATTGCTCAATACGCCACGTGAAAAACCAAATGTTTTCTGGTAAAACTTATGGGTCAAACCGATGGTAAGACAGTGCCATTCATGACATCTAAAGCTCTTCTTCCGATTTTCATCGCTCTCTTGTCGATCTCCTCGGCCGTCCACTCAGCAGACCACTTCGAGGCACCGACTCTTACCACCAAGGTCGCCGCCACCACACCTCCCTTGCGATGGGAGGACGCGATGCTCAGCGGGAACGGAACGACCGGCATCATGGTGCTGGGACTCCCGGTCCAGGAACGCATCATCGTCAACCATGAGAAGCTCTGGACCGTCGGCAACGACTACCGTCCAGAGACACCGGACCTGGGGGAAGCCTGGAAGGAGGCTCGGGAGATCGCGCTTGAAGGCCGCTATCTGGATGCGGATCTACTGGTTGCCGAAGAAGCCGTGCGCAAGAACCAGGCGATGTACGGCGATCAGTTCACCGGTCGTCGCCCGGCCTACGACCGGACGCATCCGGCGTTTCATCTCGAGATCATCACGGAGAATAATGGAACGCCACTCGAATACCGGCGTGAGACCAACCTGGAGACCGGAGAAATCTCGGTCACCTGGCAGGACAACAAGGGTGCCTGGTTCCGCCGGGCCTTCGTCTCACGCACGGATGATGTCATCGTCATCGAATTGCTCGCTCCCGCCGGGGAGGAATTCGATGCCTCGATTCGGCTGGTCGAGGCGCCGGGCAAGCTCGACGGCGACATCGCGGGGATCGACATCGACCACACCGGGTCTGAAGTCTATTATCACGCCACCTACGGTCGTCGTATGGGCAAGCCCCAGCCGGAGGGCTATCATGCTCTCGCAAGGGTCCTGACCTTCGGCGGCTCGGCCAGCGGCGTTGCCGACCAGCGACTCGATGTCAAGACGGCCGAACGGGTGCTGATCATCATGCGCCTCGAATATCTCGATGACGCGGGCAAAGCGGATCGCGCCGCCTTGCGCAAACAACTCGCAAGCTTGCCGGCTAGCTACGACGAGTTACTGGCACCCCACGCGGCGGCACACGGCGAGATGTTCCGGCGTGTCACGTTGGATCTCGGGGGTCCCACCACCTCCACCGTGTCGAGCGAGCAACTGATCGCCGCCGGCCTGCGGGGGGAATCCTTGCCCGAGCTTTTCGAAGCGCTCCATGCCGTCGGCCGCTATGCGCTGACTTGTGGAGCCACCGGCGAGTTGGCGCCCAGCCTGATGGGCCTGTGGGGCAACGAATGGACCCCGCCGTGGGATGGCCGCTACACCTTCGATGCGAACCTCAATCTGGCGATGGCGGGCGTGGCTCAGGGGAACCTTCCCGAGGTCATGCACACCTACGCCTCTTTCCTTCAGCGATACCGGCAGGATTGGCGCGACAACGCCCGTCGGCTCTACGGAGCCGAGGGTGCCGTCACCGATCTCTGCCAGGGATGGCGGCACGGAGCGGTCCTCATGCCGGCGTTCGCCTGGACCGGAGGGGTCGGCTGGCTGGCCAGCTATCTTTACGATTACGCCGTTTACACGGGTGATGAGAAGTTCCTCCGCGAGCATGCCATCCCCATGCTCAAGGACGCCGCTGAATTCTATGCCAGCTTTCTTCCGATGCATCCGGAGTTGAACGATCGGCACGTCTTCTACCCGTCCATCTCACCGGAGAACGTTCCGGTCATGGAGCCTGTCGAACAGACCACCAATGTCGTTCCGAATGCGACCAGCGAAATCGCGATCTGTCGCGAGGTATTGACAACTCTGATCGCCGCCTGCCGGAAACTCGACATCGAATCGGAGAACATCAAACGTTGGGAGGCGCTCCTGGCCAGGCTGCCCGACTACGGCATCAACAGCGACGGTGCCATCGCCGAATGGTCCTACCCCGGCCTGGGTGACCGTTATCATCACCGCCATTTATCCCACCTCTACCCCGTTTACCCGGGACGGGAAGTCTCGCCGCAACGCAAGCCCGAGCTCTTCGAGGCCGCCCGGATCGCCATGCAGAAGCGAATCGAGGCCGGACTTGGCAACAAATCCGCCCACGGGCAAATGCACGCCGCCCTGGTCGCTGCACGACTGCGGGATGCTGAATTGGTGAAGCAGATCCTCAACTACTTCGCCAGGAACCGCTACCTGAACTCAAGCCTTATGACAGGGCATAATCCCGGCCCGAAGATCTACAACCTTGATGCAACCTTCTCCCTCCCCGGACTCTTGATGGAAATGCTCGTCCAGTCCGACCCGGGTGAAATCGAACTTCTGGCCGCCTTGCCTCAAGATGTCTTCCCGAAAGGGCGGATCCGCGGTTGTCTGGCGCGCGGGGGAATCACCGTGGAGGAACTCAATTGGAACACGCTCATGGGCTGGGTCAAGGTCACCCTCCACTCCGAGGAAGCTCAGGAGATCTCGCTGCGCTTCGGCCACCACCTGCGCTTCGTCGATGCCGTCGATCCCGCCCGAAAAGATGCGGTCACCACCGTCGGGCGCGGCTTGTGGAAGATCGATCTCCCCGCAGGTGAATCATTGGAACTTTACTGCCGCTACTAGGATCCACTGCCTTCTTGGCTACCCATCCACTCTTCAATCCCAACTCATCAGAATCGTGACAACACTCCGCCTTTTCACCCTATTGTGCGCACTGGCCATCCCGACGGCCACCACTGCGAAGCCCCTGAAGGTGTTCATCCTCGCGGGACAGTCCAACATGGAAGGCAAGGGTCTGCCCACCCACCTCGACACCTACAAGGACGACCCACTCATCAAACCCTGGTATGACATTATCAAGGACGGCGATGACTGGGCGGTGCGCGAGGATGTGTTCATCACCTACCCAACCAAGCACGGCGGACCGAAGCATAGTCCCCTCACGGTCGATTACGGGACCAAGGGGGGGAATTCCATTGGGCCCGAATTCGGATTCGGCCATGCCGTGGGTGAATTCTACGAGGAACCCGTGCTGATCATCAAGACGGCTTGGGGCGGCAAGAGTGTTTACCAACCCTTCCGCCCGCCAAGCGCCCAACCCACGGACGCAGAGATCCGGCAAATCATAGTGGAACTGCAGCAAAAATACGATGCCGCGATCGAGGCGAACCGCCGTCAGGAAGCGGAAGGCAAGAAGACCCGCAAGCCGAAGCCCGTGCCGGGCTTCGACGAACTAAAGGCATCCTACGGGGAGTATTACCGGAAGATGATACAACACGTTAAAGAGGAACTCGCCGACTATGAAAACAAGTTTCCCGAGCTGAAGGGCACCACTCCGGAGCTGGCCGGCTTCGTCTGGCACCAGGGCTTCAACGACAAGGTCGCCGCCTACTACAAGGACAATGAGACGGGTTACTCCGATTACACCAAATGGACGGCCGCACTGATCAAGGACGTTCGCAAGGATCTGAATGCACCGAATTTGCCGGTGGTGATCGGCGAACTGGGAACCGACGGTGTTGAGGGACGCGGTCCATTTCAGGAAGCTCAGGCCAACATCGCAAAACTCCCGGATTTCAGGAATACGGTCGTCTTTGTGCCGACCGCTCAGTTTCAGGACAAGGTCGCCCTGCAATACTTCGAAGAGGGCCTTTGGAAAAAAGGTCCCGAAGGCATGGCAAAGTGGATGACCGTCGGCAACGATCGCCCCTACCATTACCTTGGCTCGGGAAAGACCTACTTCCTGAAGGGCGTCGCCTTCGCAGAAGCGATCTCGGCCATCGAGTAGCAGCTCTCCCACCACGGCCGTGGCCAAACAGAACAAACCGAGACCGGACCAGTCGCAGACTGCCAGACAAACAAACATCATGAAGCATTGCAGCTTTTTCATTCTCCCGCTTCTGAGCCTGTTCGTGGTGGTGGCACCGCGCGAAGCATCGGCCGGCTCAGGCAGTGTTGGCGAGAAATCGACCTATCCGGCATTCCAGGCTGGCGTGACCGGAGCCTGGATCCGGATCGAGCCGGGGCAAAAAATGACCGTCGACCGGATCGATCCAGGCACGCCCGCAGCCGGACAACTCAAGGCCGACGACTTGATTCTGGCCGCAAACGGAATCGCCATCGAAGGACCGGATCCACGCGTGCCGCTCGGCACGGCCCTGAGCCGGGCCGAGGCAGAAAGCGGGAGCCTGACCCTTTCAATCCGGCGGGCAAGCCGGCACCTTGAGGCTGTTGTCAAGGTCCCTGTCAAGGGTGACTACGCACCAGGCTGGCCTCTGAATTGCGCCAAGTCGGAAAGCATCATTCGGGCGCATGCCGAATACCTCGCCGGTCTGCAAACGGCGGATGGGTGGATTGACGGTGCCGAGCTCTGGCATGTCATGGGTGCCCTCTTCCTCCTTTCGACGGATAACCCCAAGGATGAGGATCCCATTCGGCACTATGCAAAAGCGCTCTCGAAAAGTGTCGAGAACAAGCCCTCTGGCAGCACATGGCATCTGGGCTACCATCTCATCTTCCTGAGTGAATATTATCTAAAGACCGGCGATGCCTCGGTGCTCCCCGCCATGGAAGCCGCCTGCAAAGTCGCTGCCGAGGGTCAAGTGGCCGGCGCTTGGGAACATGGATTATCAGCTCCCGGCACAAGCGTGGGCTACGTTCAGAGCGGCTTGATGAATTCGGCCGGCGTCACTCTGTTCCTGGGCATGACGCTGGCACGCGAGTGCGGCATCACGGTCCACGAGGAGGCCTGGCAGCGCTCGCTGGTCTTCTTCTACCGTGGTATCGGTCACGGCAGTATTCCCTATGGGGACCATCGCGCGGAAATCTTCCCCGACACCAATGGACGCAATGCCGCCATCGCCTGCGCGATGAGCCTCCTCGATGGCGAAGTTTATCAGGCGGCGGCCAAGCATCTGGCCATGATGGTCGCCGACTCGTATGCGAGTTTCGAAGCGGGCCACACCGGCGGAGGGTTCAACGTCCTCTGGCGCGGTGTCTCGCTGCCTCATCTGCCCGACACCCTCATGGGCGAAAAACATCGCAGGAACCACATGCGTCAACTGGCCTGGTATTATGACCTTTGCCGGCTCCCGGATGGCGGCTTTAGCCTCCTGCCCTCCCCTCCGGCTCAAACGCGCTACGCTTCCGAAGGCTGGGGCCGCGGACTCGGCCTGACTTACACCGCCCCCTTGAGGACCCTGCGCATGACCGGTGCCCCGCGCACCCAATACAGCAAGCCGGGCCAACCGCTTCCAAGCCAGCCCTGGGGCACGCCGCGCGATGCCACTTTCCTGCTGAGCACCCACGCGGACGGCTTCGGCCAGGACACGGTGAACGCTCACAAAATCCAGGCGCTGGTTGAATCCCGTGAACCCGTCCCGGAAACGATTTTATTCCGTCTGATGCACCACTTCAACCCTTACATCCGCACCCGCGCCGCCAGGAAGCTGGGCGAGATGAATACCGAGGCTGCCTACGAGGCCATTGGAAAGGCTCTGGCACATCAAGACCCACGCGTCCGTCGGGCTGGATGCGATGCCATCTCACAGTACGACAATTGGCGACGCAGTAACACCTCTTTCATTTCCCGGGACATCGTTTCGCAGCGTTTCGTCCCACATCTGGAGGCGATGCTGAATGATCCACAGGCAGCCTGGTGGGAGATCGACGGGGTCTTCAATGCACTGCGCTTCGCGCAGGCGGAGGACATTCGCCGCAACCGCAACCTGATTGATCACTATGGCGAGCACGAGCAGTGGATCCTGCGTGAGAGTTCCTACTGGGCGCTGGTCGGACTGGGTAAGGATATCCGCAGTCCGGAGCTACTGGCACTGGCAGAGCGCTACAACCGCTCACGTTCCGTGTTCGAGCGGAGCGCCATGAATGAGGGAATCAAGCACTTGTTCCAAAGAGAGCGGGTGGAACTTGATGAGCAGGCCGTCGCCACCTTCGTCAAGGCCATTGCCTCCGAACTGCAGGACACCCTGTTTGAAGCGGGCTACGATCCCTTCGCGGCGCGCCAGGAAGCCGCCCACCGGACGATGATGATTCTGAGCGACATCAAAAACCCACCCTACAAAGTAATCGCTTCTCAACTCGCCGAGTATCTCGAAGACTGGAAACCAAGTGACAACATGCACGCCAACTGGCTGATCACCGGAAGCCGGTGGCAACCGGGACTCGTCAAGATCGCCGAGGACCTCGGAGAGGATGCCGGACCGATCATCAAACAATTCGAGCGCTGCCTTAGGCTACACAGCTGGAATCTCAAGGAAGGCAGGAACAATCAGCAACCGGCGGTCCGCGCCGCCATGCAGGAAGCCGTGAAACACTTCAAAAATACACGCTCAACAAGATAATATGAAACCATATAAACTGGATATCTCCAGAAGAAGGTTCATCAAGGGTGCGGCTGGCGCGTCCGCCATGCTACCACTGGTGGGAAACACGCAGAACATGACAAAAGCCCATCGGAAGATCAAGATCGGCCTCGTCGGTTGTGGGGGACGTGGGTTATGGATTGCCCGGTTATTCCAGGCGCATGGCGGCTACCAGTTCCATGCCGTGACGGACTACTTTCAAGCGGTTGCCGATAAGGCGGGATCTGAGTTGAGCGTCGATCATACACGCTGCTTTTCGGGTCTTTCCGGATACCGGAAGGTCATCGAAAGCGGAGTGGACGCCATCGTCCTGGAAGTGCCGCCCTACTTCTTCCCGGAGCAGGCCGCCGAGGCCGTGAACGCCGGCTTGCATGTTTACATGGCCAAGCCGGTCGCCGTGGATGTCCCTGGTTGCCTCTCCATCGAAGCGAGTGCCCAGCAGGCGTCCCGCCAAAAGAAAGTCTTTTTGATCGACTACCAAATACCGACGGATCCGATAAACATCGAAGTAGTCCGCCGAATTAAAGACCCTGCCTTCGGTCCCATCGTTCATTTGCAGTCATACGGAATCTGCGCCGGCTTCAACGACCCACCGCGCGGCCCCAACCTCGAAAGCCGCCTGCAGGATCTGATCTGGACCAATGACATTGCCTTGGGCTGCGATTACATCGGCAATTTCGACATTCACGCGATCGATGCCGCGCTCTGGGCGATCGGTGAACGTCCGGTCTCGGCCTGTGGTGCCTCTCAGGTTGCACGTCCGAATCCTAATGGCGACTCGCATGACGTCTGCTCGGTGGTCTATCGCTACGCCAGTGGGGCAGTCCACAATCACTTTGGCCAGGGTCTGAAAAACCTCGTCAGGGGAGACATCAAAGTCATCGTACAGAGTGCGAAAGCACACTGCCAAATCAATTACGGCAACGAGTCTTTTCTTCACGGTCCGGGTGAGTTGAGGTTCAAGGGCGGCAAAGTCACCAATCTCTACCGGGATGGTGCCAACCGCAACATAGCGACCTTCCACCGTCAGATCACTGAGGGAATTTTCAGCAACGAGACCGTGCCTCGCGCCATCGACGGTTGCCTGACCTGCATCCTCGGTCGCGAGGCCGCCGAACGGGGTATCGACTTGACCATGGAACAACTGCTACAAGAAAACAAGAAACTGGAAGTCGACCTGAAGGGATTGAAAACATGACGGCAAGGATTTTGGCTACCATTCGAATATTTTTGATATTGGGCCTGCTCTGGAGCCACGCGCAGGTTCAGGCGGATCCTTCGCATACCATTCTCTTCGACCGGCCTGCGGAGAAGTGGCAGGAAGCGCTCCCCCTGGGCAACGGCACACTTGGGGCGATGGTCTTCGGGCGCATCCTGGAGGATCGTTACCAGTTCAACGAGGACACCCTGTGGTCGGGACATCCGCACGACTACTCGAACAAGGGTGCCGTTGAACATCTAAACGCGATTCGCCAGCTGATCTTCGAAGGGAAGCAGAAGGAAGCCGAGACGCTCGCGATGCAGAAATTCATGAGCATCCCGCTCCGTCAGGAGGCCTATCTGGCCTTTGGCAACCTCAAGGTCCGCATGCCGGACCACGGCACCGTCGAAAACTATCAACGCTTTCTCGATCTGCCCACCGCAACCGCGACGGTCCGCTACGAGGCGGATGGCGTGCGCTACCAGCGCGAGTGCTTCTCCAGCGCACCCGACAAGGTGCTGGTGATTCGCTACACAGCCGACAAGCCGGGCAAAATTTCCATGGAATTGACGCAGGACAGCCCCCACCCGGTCCACCAGGTGAAAGCCATTGACGGACAGGTGCACCTTTCCGGGAAATCGACCCCAAAACTGAACTCGGATCGCGAGGCGGTATTGACGTTTCACTCCATCTCCTCGGTTGAAGCGAAAGGCGGCACCATGGAAACCGGCGAGAAGTCGGTCACGGTTCGCAATGCCAACGAAGTGATCATCCGACTGGTGGCGGCCACCAGTTTCATCGATTACAAAACGGTTGGCGCGGATCCGGAGGAACGATGCGAGACCATGCTGAATCAGGTGCTAAAGCGGGACTACAAGGCCATGCACAAGAGGCATGTGAAGGATGTGTCTGCCTTGTATGGGCGCTCGGAGATCAATCTCGGGGAGGGAGAAAACTCCGGCCTAGCGATGCCGCAGCGACTCGAAGAATTTCAGAAAACGCCGGAGAAGGATCCGGCGCTCATCGCGCTAGGCTATCACTATGGTCGCTATCTTCTGATGTCGAGCAGTCGCCCCGGATCACAGCCGGCCAACCTCCAGGGGATCTGGAACGACAGCCTGAACCCTGCATGGGAGTCGAAATACACCTGCAACATCAACACCGAGATGAACTACTGGTTGGCGGAAATCTGCAGTTTATCCGAATGCCATGAACCCCTGCTCAAACTGATCGAAGAGGTCGCCGAGTCCGGACGAAAAGTTGCGAAGGAACACTACGGAGCCGATGGATGGGTCATGCACCACAACACCGATCTATGGCGCGGGGCCGCTCCGATCAATGCATCGAATCACGGAATCTGGCCGACCGGAGGAGCCTGGCTGTGCCAGCACCTCTGGCTCCGTTACGTCTACACCGAGGACGAATCGTTTCTTCGGGAGCGCGCTTATCCTGTATTGAAGGGTGCCTGTGAATTCTTCCTGGATCACCTGATCGAAGATCCGCGATCTCCGGAGAAATACCTTATCAGCACCCCGTCCAACTCACCGGAACAAGGTGGACTGGTCGCAGGACCAACAATGGATCATCAGATTATCCGCAGCCTGATGAGAAACACCGCAAAGGCTTCCGGGATTCTGGAAGTCGATCCGGAATTCCGCCGGAAGCTCCGGGAAACCGCCGCGCGCATCGCACCAAACAAGATCGGGCAATACGGTCAGCTGCAGGAGTGGCTGGAAGACCGGGACGATCCCAATAACAAACACCGGCATGTCTCCCACCTCTGGGCCTTACATCCCGGCAATGAGATCACCCGCTACGGCACTCCCGACCTCTTTGAGGCCTGCAAGGTCACATTGGCCCACCGGGGCGATGACGGCACAGGCTGGGCCATGGGTTGGAAAATCAATTTCTGGGCACGTCTCCAGAATGGGGACCATGCCATGATGCTGATTCAAAACAAGCTGCGTCCGGCGATCGAAGGTGGCCATGCCCTGGGAGGAGGCGGCACCTATCCCAATCTTTTCGATGCGCACCCGCCCTTTCAAATCGATGGCAATTTTGGATTTGCTTCGGGGGTCGCCGAAATGCTTCTTCAGAGTCATACTTCGGAAATCCACCTACTTCCCGCCCTGCCCGCCTCCTGGAAAGAAGGCTCCATCAAGGGCCTCAGGGCGCGCGGCAATATCGGCGTCGATCTGAAATGGAAGGAGGGAAAACTGGCCAGGGCGACCCTGACCGCAGCCAGAGACAAAACCGTCACCGTCCGGCTCGGAGAACATACCAGAGAAATTGCTCTCAAAGCAGCAAGGCCCCGGGTGATCCGCACGTTCTGATACGGTCGAAAATCATTCACCAAAACCAAACAAATACAATCCTACAATAAGAACCCGTTATTCAAAGGCCCCGTCAAAGGCTCAATGACGACGCACTGGCCTGGGATCGCGTCAGGGCTTCGCCGGCGCCGGGCTCAACCCCCTCCAACCCCGGCAGCCGGGGCTCCATCAGCCGGCCCCTGAAAAAGCGATTGCCTAGCAATTCCTGAACGATCCATGCCAAGCCGACCATTTCCTCGCCCATTGGAGTGCCGGCGATGATGCCGGCCTTGCTTCGCCATCCAAGACATCGCTTCTTCGGAACCCGTTCAATCCGGCGGTTCTTCCGCCCGAGGGGAGCGGTCCGACCCCGGAACCATGAGAAGATCCACCATCATCCAGACCCTTTGCGTCATGCTGCTGGCCTCCCCGGCAGCTGCCGTTCCCGCCCGGCCGAACATCTTGTTCATCATGTCGGATGACCACAGCTATCAAGCCATGGGATGTTACGGTTCGCGGCTTGCCCCGCTGAACCCGACTCCCGCCCTCGACAAGCTGGCGGGGGAAGGAATGGTCTTCGAAAACGTGTTCTGTTCGAACTCGATCTGCACTCCGAGCCGGGCGAGCGTGATGACCGGGCAGTATTCCCACGTCAACGGCGTGCGCGACCTCTACGACCGCCTGCCCGGCCGCCGCCATGAGCTCTCGAAGCGGATGAGCGAGGCCGGCTACCAGACCGCGGTCATCGGCAAGTGGCATCTCAAGGATTCTCCGGAGTTCTTCGACTATTTCGCGGTGATTGCCGGCCAGGGCACCTACATGAACCCGCTCCTGCACGTCAGCGAGGGCGGACGGAAACGGCGCGTCCGTTTCGACAGCACCATGACCCGGGAGATCGAAGTGATCGAGACCAAGGGGCATTCGTCCGACGTGCTCACGGACATGAGTCTCGACTGGCTGGACCGGCGGGATCCGCACCGGCCGTTCTTCCTCATGCATCACTTCAAGGCGCCCCACGACATGTTCGTGTACGCCCCGCGCTACGAGGGATACCTCGAGGACGCGACCATCCCCGAGCCTCCGAACCTTCACGACCAGCCGGGCCCGGACTTCGGTTCGGTCGCGACCCGCGGCGACAACGACTCGCTGGTCGGGGTGATCGGCTCGACCGTCTCGCCGCAGAAGACGAAGCGCAATCTGGCCCGCTACTATCGCCAGAAGATCCGGACGCTGACGGGCCGCGATGACCTGACGGATCGCGAGCTCACGAGCTGGACCTACCAGCTCTATCTGAAGGAATACCTGCGATGCGTCAAAGGGATCGACGACAACCTCCAGCGGCTTCTCGATTATCTCGAGCGCGAGAGCCTGATGGACAACACGGTCATCCTCTACACGAGCGACCAGGGGATGATGCTGGGCGAGCATGACTACATCGACAAACGCTGGATGCTCGAAGAGTCGATCCGGCTGCCGCTGATCATCCGCGCGCCGGGGATGAAGCCGGGCAGCCGCTGCGACTGGCTCCTCAACAACGTGGACTTCGCACCGACCCTTCTCGAAGCCGCCGGAGCGAAGGTGCCCGAAGACATGCAGGGCCGGAGCTTCTTGAAGGCGCTGGACGGCGACGAGGCGCCGGCCGACTGGCGACAGGCGATTTATTACCGCTACTGGATGCACATGGCGCACGGTCACAACAATCCGGCCCACTTCGGGATTCGGACCAAGCGCCACAAGCTCATCTTCTACTACGGCAAGGACTACACCGGCATCCATGCCGGGAAGCCGGTCGAGGGGAAGGACGGGAACCGGTTCTGGAAGGACACTCCGGCGGGTTGGGAACTCTACGATCTCGTGGGAGACCCGCACGAGATGCACAACCGCTACGACGATCCGGAATATGCCGGCGTGGTGGCGCGACTGAAGGCGGAGTTGAAGCGGTTGAGAAAGGACCTCGGAGATACCGATGCCGATCAAGAGGGCATCCGCGAGGTGATCGAAAATAACTGGGAACGTTGAGCCTGGGGGTTCCGGGTGGAAACCATACGGAACGAGCGATACCGGGGTGCGGACTGGTCGTCTTCAGTCGGTGGACGATGCCCTGTCCAGCCACCGGGTGAGGAACGTCTCCCATTCTCCCATCCACGCCTCCTCATGACCGTGCACCCGTGCGATCCAGGCGCGGTGGAACGCGGAGCCGGCGAGGGGGAGTTGGCGGTTCTCGGGGCGGCGGGATGAGAGAAGGGGGTCGTCGTCGGGCGGGGTGCGCCTCAGGACCTCGTCGACCATGTTTTCAACCCCCTCCAACCCCGGCCGCCGGGGCTCCATCAGCCGGCCCCTGAAAAAGCGATTCCCTGGCAATAATATCGGCGTCGATCTGGAATGGAAGGAGGGAAAACTGGCCAAGGCGACCTTGACCGCAGCCAGGGACAAAACCGTCACTGTCCGACTCGGAGAAAACACAAAGGAAGTCTCTCTCGAAGCGGGAAGGCCACGCGCCATCCACGCATTCTAATCCAGCCCAGAACGTCCTACTCGAAAGCCCCAGATAATATTCTACGATGAATACCAAACAAAATACCTGTTTATCCCTACTGGCTTCCTCGTTGATATTGGCATCTTTGCCCGCATCTGCTCAGGAAACGCTGAAGGTCTTCCTCCTCGCCGGGCAGTCCAACATGGAGGGTCAGGCATACACCTATGACAACGCCAGCACAGCTGGCTGGAACATCCCGACCCTCGAGTTCCTGCTCAGTGGAACGCCGGCGGCAACCAACTACCTGGCGAACATGCCGCACAGCTTTAAGGCAAGTCTCGACTCGAGCTGGACGAGTCCACGATCCGATGCCTGGTGCGTCCACTACGACTCGAGCAATGGAAATCTCAAAGCCGTTGCGCCAAGCACCGACCCGGCAGACAATTTCACCGGCTTCGGCCCGCTGAGCCCCGGTTTCGGAGTGGGAGTCAATTTCGGTTCCATGTTCGGTGCGGAGCTCGGCATGGGCATCCGCCTGGGCGATGCGACCACCGATCCCATCGTTCTATTCAAATCCGACAAGGGTGGCACCACCCTGGCTGAGGATTGGAGACCGCCCTCGGCCGTGGCCGCGCGGGGCGGGGTGGTCGGCCCGAACTACACCAACACCGTCAACCGTTTCAGCGCCTTCCTCGACGACCTCGATGCCGACCTTCTCGATGACGGCACCCTCAACAACTCGATCCATCCCGACGAAGACCCGAGATACGGCAACGCCACCTCCTACGAAATATGCGGATTGGTCTGGATCCAGGGCTACAATGAGGTGGTTGAAAACGGAGGGGCATTCATTACGGAGTATGAGGAAAACCTGATCGATTTCACCTACGACATTCGGAGTGCCGACACCCGCATCCCGGCCGACCTACCCGTCATCGTGCTGGAGTCCTCCGATCAGAATGCCGCGATGAATACGGCCCGCACGAACGCGGTCGCCACACTCAACGCAGGGATTCCCGGTTCCGCCGTGTTCCACGAGACGGAGAACATGATCGAAGGCAATCCGGGCTCCGTCTTCTGGGGCAACAACGAACTGGGAAGCCCCTTCACCACCGACTACGGCTTCCACTTCCATGCCCGGGCCGAGAACTTTCTGGAAATGGGCTGGATCGTCGGCGGTGCCGTGCTCGACAACAGCTACCTTGAAAGCAGCGACTTCTGGCTCACACGTCCCGGCATCGGGGCGGTTCAGTTCAATCAGGCGGACGTCTCCAGTTCGGTCAATGCCGCCGCCGACACTCTGACTGTCTATTGGGGCACCACCGACCCCGGTGCCACCACGGCCGGATGGGACCAGTCCGCCAGCCTGGCTTCCCAGTCCGCAGGGGCCATTGCCTCCACGCTGACTGGACTGCAGGAGAACACAACCTACTTCGTGCGTCTCCACGCCACCAATACAGCACTGGGGCAGGACTTTATTTCGGCCCCCAATACGTTCACCACGCCGCTTGAATTCCCCGTCCCCGTGCTCGGGGCACCGGTGACGAATAGCGTGAACATCGACGGAGCGTCCGTGGAATGCACCCTCTCCATGGCCGATGCCGATGTCACTCTGGTCTGGGCCGAGGCCGACCAGGGAGCGACCACGATCGGCGACTGGACCAGCGCTCCCGGCGGCGGCTCCCAGGCCTTCCCCGGTTCAATCAAAGATACCGTCATCAGCCACACGATCACCGGTCTCTCCGATGGGACCAGCTACAGCTACCGCTTCTTTGCAAGCGCCGCCAGCGGCGACGACTGGTCGGAGGCGGGTTCCTTCACCACTCTGCCCCTTGAGCCACTCGTTCAGACCAGATTGGTCCAAGTTGGAGGATCTGCTTCCAGTCGCGATTTCGATGTATCCGTGTTTGATGGGGCCGCTGGTTACGCGGGCCAAGACAACAGCAACAATCCCACGAGTGGCACCTTCGGCGATGGCACGGTCCTTGACTACCGGTTCTTCAATGAAACCGCGACTCCAGACGTGATCGGAACCTATGCCCAAGGCAGCGGCAACCGGATCTCCAACCTCACAACAACAGACACTGGGCTCGGGAATCAAGGTTTTATGGACCTGTGGACAACCACTGCTGGATTCGCAACCCCGGCAGACTTCACCGCAAATACCATGCTTATGAACAGCTTCGACAATGGCGCCGGCACCATCGACATCTCCGGCCTGGCCTCGGGGAAAATCTACTTCATTTATGGCGCCTATCGCTCAGATCCAGAGGTCGATCTCACCATGAGCGACAACGAAGCATTGGTATCCAATATTGAATTGCTCAATGCCGGCAAACTCGGCAGGAGAACGAACAACGACGAATTCTACGTGCTTGAGATCTCCTTCCTCAACGATTCCGGTTACGACCTGATTTCCTTCAATTATTCCGCGGATAATGGAAGATTCGCCGGGGTCGTTCTGGATGGCACCGAAGCCACCGGCTCCGACCCCTTCAACTCCTGGGCGACCAGCGGCACCGTGACCGGAGTGACCTTCGAGGGCGATGCCAACGGCGACGGCATCCAGGACGGCATGGCCTTCCTGCTCGGAGCAAGCAGCCCCGACCAGAACGCCACCGGACTCCTGCCAGCGACGTCCACAGACGGCAGCGGCGGCCTGCAGATGAGCTTCACCATGCTCAAGCCTGACAACAGCGCCCCGGCCGTGCTCAGCCTGGAACACAGCGGCGATCTCGGAGTCTCGGATGCCTGGGCCAGTGTGGACGTGCCCGGCAGCACCAGTATCGTCGGAGGCGTCGACTTCAACGTCTCCGAAAACGCTGGCGACTCGACCAAGAACGACGTGGTGGCGACCATTCCCTCTGCTGGCAATGCCAGCAATGGCAAACTCTTTGGCCGACTGGCCGGACAGTGATCCAAAGCCTGGACGGCCTCGCCCTGCATCTGGAGAATGCGGGGCGAGGCGTTCTGCGTGAAGATGGCAGCATGCATTCGGATGGACTCAATCAACGGCAAACTCTTCGATCATCTGACGGCAGATGAGGCACGCGCCCGCATCTTTCAGCCGGTTTTTCGCTGACCGGTGCGCGAGGAGCGTTCATTCGCCAAAGTGCCGTGCCAAATTCATCATCTCTATAATTCAACGAAAACCCGTTGCGCGCGCACCTGCTCCCGGGAGGCGCCGCGCAGGGTGATTGTGGACAGTGTAAGCAGACCGACGGCGACCAAGGTCAACAGGACCATGAGACTGACCGTGACCACCAGAGCAAAGCCATTGCGGCGCGAGTCGCAGGAGCGGAATCTGATCGTGGAGGAGACCGCAGCGTACAGGCTCATCTCCCAAGCTCCCCTGTGGCACGATACGGAATCCAATCAGGGCTCACCGTAGAGCCCGCTTTGAGGCTGTCGCTGTTGGTTGGTGGCTTTCTTCATTCCATTCGGCAGGGGTCTTGGTTCCGGGAGTCCATGCCGTGCCGTCACGGCGCCGTGGTCAACGTCACCTTGAGGCGCGCGAACAGCTTGCCATCGACCGCCAGCATGCGCGGGATCGACACGGTGACTTGATGGAACCCGCCACCGAGGTCGGTGCTGTCATCGATGATCACGCCGTCCGTGCCATGCACGGCCTCGGCCCAGCCAGTGAGGTTCGAGCCGTATTCCACCGCGATGCCGGTGTTGGCATCCGCCGCGGCCGCATCTCGGCGCTTGAAGGTGAAGATGAAGTTGCTTGGATCGCTGTTGTCGTAGGTCGGCGTATTTCCAGGGTCGTCGGAGCCGTCGGTCGGATCGCCGCTCACGACCCACTCGATGCCCGTCTCCAGCCCGCCGCCGTCGGAGTCGAGGGTCGGGCTGTCATCGCTCAGGGTGCCGGACCACGGGCCGGCCGCCCAACTGCCATACGGGTCGGCCGGAGTGGTGCCCGCCGCGCCGAAGCGCACCTCGCCGATACCCGCCAGGCTGTCGCCACCGTTCTGCAGGTTGGTGAACCTGACGTGCGTGACGTTGGCATGCGTCCCCAGGCTGAAGAACTCCGCGGCACTGCCGGGCGTTCCGAGGGTGATCGTCGATGGCGTGGAGTAGGTGACGCCGTCCGAGGAGAACGAGATATCGAATGCCGTGAGCGAGCGGCCTGCCACGCCGCCCCAGTAGGACCAGTAATACAGGGAGCCCACGGTGCTGGGGCCGGGGAGTTCATAGACGATCTCGGTGCCGGCCCGCGTTCCCAGCCACGACTTGTCGTTGGTGTTGGAAGGGGTGGCGTCGTGTGTCCAATTGAGGATATCCGGATCGGCATCATTCAGGCCGGAGGAGTCAATGGTGTGGATGATCGGATAGTTGGAATTCGAGTTCGTCGCGGTGGCCGCGGAGGGGGCGAGGATCGGGCCTGAGGGCGCGTCGAACAAGGTCGTGAAACTGCCGGCCGGCGACCAGACCGTTGCCGCGGCTCCGACCGCCTGGAAGCGGAACGCGTAGGCAGTGCCATCGTCAAGGCCGGTGATGGTGTGCGCGAGCAAGTCTCCGGCACCGGCAGCCCCGAGCGTTGCGGAGCCGCCGCCGGGAGCCGCCTCCCAGGTTGTGACATCCGATTCCCCCTGATCGGACTGCGCCCACACCACGACGGTGTTCGTCGCCGCGGCTTCAGTGAGGAGGCAGCTTACCGAGGCGCCATCCGTCTGCAGGGCGTCCACCGACGGGGTGCCGAGCATCGGGGGGGCGAACTGAAAGGGGGTGCTGAACGAGCCGGGCTCCGACCACGCCTCGGCCGAGAGCACGGTGCTCTCCACGTGAAAGCGGAAGAAATAGCCGGTGTTCTCCGACAGACCGGTCAAGAGGTGGTCGATGGCCCCCGCCGCCTGTGGGCCGAGGGAAACGCTATGGGTCCATCCATCCGCGCCGGGGCCGTGATCGACGGTATCCCAGTAGAGGGTCGCGGTATCGACGGGCTCATTCACGCCGGTCGAGACGGTAGCGCGGTCGAACTGGACGTTCGACGAGTCGGGAGGATCGAGTTGCAGCGGACCGCCGACTCCGAAGCGCACTTCCGACAGGCCGATCCAGCTCGCGTCGCCGTAGTTGACGATGTTGTCGAAGCGGATGTGGGTCACGCCGGACTGCTGGGTGAAGCCGCGCGTCTGCACCGGTGTGGGTGCACCGGTCCCCTCCTCCAGAGTGAGCGCGAGGGTGGTCGGGTAAGTCACCCCGCCGTCGGTCGAGAAGGAGATGTCGAAAGTATGAATCCCACGGGACGTGTTGCCGGCCCGGTCATACTGCCAGATGTGGGCTTCCCCGACCGTCGCTGTGGCGGGAAGGGTGAAGACGATCTCGTTGTCCGTGGCGGATCCGAGAAAATAGTCGTTCGTCGTGTTCCCCGGTTCCGAGTGCGTCTGGGTAAGGATGTCCCCCGCCCCGGAGAGCCCGCTGCCATCGATCAGCTTTTCGGCCCGCCGGCCGAGATCGATGAAATTCGCTGCCACGGCCTCGATTGGCGTGATCACCCCGTCAAGCGTGGCCCCGGTCGGGAAACTTCGCGCCTCCGACCAGGAGTAGCCGGTCGCGCCGGTTACATAGAAACGATAGGTGTAACTGGTAGTCGCATCAAGGCCGTTGATGGTGTGGCTCAGCGTGTCACCCGGGTTGGCCGCACCAAGCGAGGCCGAACCCCCGCCTGGGGCGCTCTGCCAGGTAGCCACGTCCGATTCACCCTGGTCGTCGTAGGCCCACACCACGGCGGTGGCAGTGGCCGGTGCCTGGCTCAGCGCACAGGTCACGGTGGCGCCGTCGTTGAAAATAGCCGTGGTGATCGGAACCCCCGCAAGCGGCGGCGGGTTCTCCCAAGGAGTTTGGAAACTGCCGGGTGCGGACCAGGCTTCCGCCGGGAGCGAGGCATTTGTCGCATGGAAGCGGAAGACGTAATCCGTGTATTCGCTGAGGTCGCCCAGCACCGCCGTGACCGTTCCAGCACCCTTGGCGCCCAGCGAGCGGCTGTTCCCCCAGCCTGTGCTGGTGGCACCCCGATCGATCTGGTCCCAGTAGATCGTAAGCTCGTCGGCGGCGAGGTTGACGCTGGTCTCAAGCGTGGCGCCATCGAAGGCGGTCGAAAGGACCTCCGGGGCATCCAGCCAGAGCGGGCTGGAGTCGAGGTAGCCGTTGTCCACCACTGCCTTGCCGACGCGCCAGCCGACTTCCAGGTAGTTTTCGGCCCGGCCATTGAAGTGCGACCCGAAGTCGAGGGTGAACGGATATCCCTGCGCGGTCCAGTCGTTGCCGATCAGGTTGTTGTTCTCGAAAATGACCGCCGTCCCGGGACGCTCGGCGTTGAGAATGGCGACGGCATTGGCCCGGGCCACGTTCATCTCGGCATTCTGATCCGCCGACTCGGGCACGATGACCGGCAGGTCGGCCGGAATGCGCGGGTCAGAGGCGCGAATGTCGTGCACCAGGTCCACCAGGTTCTCCTCATACTCGAGGCGCATGTTTGCATTGAGCGCGTCGTTCCAACCCTGCAGCCAAACAAAGCCGCAGACCTCGTAACCGGTGGCGTTGTTGTAGCCGTCCAGCACGCCGTTGTCGCCGAGGTCGGCGTCGAGATCGTCGAGCAGGGCCGAGAAAACGTTCACGGTGTTCGTGAAGTTGGGGCCCACGTTTCCGCCTCGGGCCTCCACCGCCGAGGGCGGCCGGAAATCGACCGCCAGGCTGCGCCCCCCGCGGTTCGACTTCACCAGCAGGATCGGCGAAGCCTCGAGTTCGGCGATGTAGATCCCCATGCCGAGTTCGGGGCCGAACGAGGACTTCGCGTCGCTGTTGCCAAACCCGGGGCCGAAGGGCAGGATGGCGGTGCTCCACGCCCCCTGGTCGGTCTGCGGAGTCGGCTCGGCCCGGCGCATGGTGCCGTCGTCCGAATCGTATTGCACGGCCCAGGCGTCGCTGCGGGGATTGATCCAGCCTGCGGCGAGCGAGCCCTTGAAGCTGTAGTCTGCGGCGGGGAGGATCGCAAGGTAGCCGGGGGTATCGACGAGATACTCCAAGGTGGGGATCGAGGACGGGTTCTCGGCGGTGTAGGTGTAGGCATGGCCCTCCATGTTCGACTGCCCAGCGAGCAGGAAGACCTTCAGGGTGTCCTGGGCGGTGAGTTGGGGAATGGACAGACCGCACAAGACGAAAAAGGCGGCACGTTGAATTGCTCGGTTCATGCGTGGTGGGAGATCCGGATTATGGGGAAAAAAACGGCGGCCTCCCCGGAGAGACCGCCGAGTGGGTTGAATGGATGATGGCGCGGAGGCCGTCCCTATGGTGTCACCGTCACCTTGAGGCGCGCGAACAGCTTGCCATCGACCGCCAGCGTGCGCGGGATCGACACGGTGACCTCGTGGAACCCGCCACCGAGGTCGGTGCTGTCGTCGATGGTCACCCCGTCCGTGCCATGCACGGCCTCGGCCCAGCCACTGAGGTTCGAGCCGTATTCCACCGCGATGTCGGTGTTGGCATCCGCCGCGGCCGCATCGCGGCGCTTGAAGGTAAAGATGAAGTTGCTTGGATCGCTGGTGTTGTAGATCGGCGTATTTCCAGGGTCGTCAGAGCCGTCGGTCGGGTCGCCGCCCACGACCCACTCGATGCCCGTCTCCAGCCCGCCGCCGTCGAAGTCGAGCTCCGAGCTGTCGTCGCTCAGCGTGCCGGACCACGGGCCTGCCGCCCAGGTGCCGTAGGGGTCGCCCGGAGTGGTGGTATCCCCGCCGAAGCGCACCTCGCCGATCCCCGCATAGACGTCTCCACCATTCTGCAGGTTGTCGAACTTGACGTGGGTGACATTCGTCTGAGTCCCCAAATCGAACACCTCGGTGGCACTCCCGGGCGCTCCCAGGGTGATCGTCGATGGCGTGGAGTAGGTGACGCCGTCGGAGGAGAACGAGATATCGAACGCGGTGAGCGAGCGGGCGGCGACGCCGCCCCAATACGGCCAGAAGAACAGATAATCCAGGCTGCTCGCGGAGGGTAGCTGATAAATGATCTCGGTGCCGGCTCTGGTTCCCAGCCAGGAAAAGTCGTTGCTGTTGGTCGGCGTGGCCACGTGCGTCCAACCGGCGACACTTGGAGGGGAGGAGGTCAGGCCCGAAGAGTTGATCGTGTTCTCGATCGGGTAGGAACCCAGCGAGTCCGTAGCCGTGACCGCACTCGGCGTGATCACCGCCGACGGGTTCTCGGACGGCGTCGAGAAGGTTCCGGCGTCCGACCAGGCGGTGGAGGCCACTGGCGAGCTGCTCGTGGCGACGAAGCGGAAGAAATACGGGGTCAACTCGGTGAGCCCGGTCAGGGTCTCCGCCGGGATCGTGCCGGCGGTCTGCGCCCCGAGGTTCACGGGCCCGTTGTCCCAGCCGGTGGTCGTGGCACCCGGATCGCTGGTTCCCCAGTAGAGGTCCATGCTGACGGTGTCGAAGTTCGAGGTCACCGCCACGTCGGCCTGGTTGAAGACGACGTTCGTTGCCGCCGGGGCGGTCAGCTCCAGCGCATTGGGGGTGGTGAAGGTTCCCGCCTCCGACCAAGCGGTGGAGGCTACCGGACTTGAGCTTTCACAGAAATAGCGGAAGTAGTAGGTGGTGTTCTCGGTCAATCCGCTGAGCGTTTCCGCGGGGAAGGTCCCGGCTGACTGCGCACCGAGGCTCACCGGGCCATTGTCCCAACCGGTGGCGGTCGCACCGGGATCGCTCTCGCCCCAGTAGAGTTGCGTGGTGTCGGCGTCACGGTTCGAGGTCACGGTCACGTCGGCCTGGTCATAGGCGACGTTGCTTGCCTGCGGGTTGGTCAACTGCAGCGCGTTGGGGGTGGTGAAGCTGGCGGCATTCGACCACGCGGTGGCCGAGGAGGACGCACTCTCCGCGTAGAACCGGCAGTGGTAGGTGGTGCCCTGGGTGAGCGAGGCCATCAGGGCGGCCGGGTCCGGAATCGCCCCGCCCGCGGTCTGGGCGCCCAGTGAGGCGCTGTCGTCCCAACCGGTTTGGCTCTCGCCCTGGTCCACGGTGCCCCAGTAGAGGGTGACGCCAGAGGCATCCTCCCCGCTCAGGAAACTCGTGGCCTCGGCCTGATCGTAGTCGAGCACCGTCACCTCCGGGTCGCCGAGTTCAATGGCGGGACCGGTTCCCGGGCCACCGAAACGGATTTCGGCAAGCCCGAAAAAGTCCGTTGCCCCGAAGTTCTGTAGATTCGTGAACTGCACGTGGGTCACTCCCGACTGGACGGAACCAAGATCCAGGGTCTGCACCGGAGTGGCTGCTGTACCGAGAGTCAGTCCGACCGGCCCGGCCACCGGGGTGGAGTAGTTCGAGCCGCCGTCGGTCGAGTAGGCGATGTCGAAAGACTGGATCGCCCGGTTGGCCCAAGCCGCGTTATCCCGCCAGTATTGCCAGATGTGGATGAACTGAACGTCATTGGCTCCGCCCAGGTCGAAGGTCAGAACCTGGCCTCCGGCGAAGGCTCCCAGCCAGTAGGTGCCGTTGACGTTGTTGCTGTGCGTCTGATCCAGGATCGGCGTGCCGCCGCCGGAGAGGCCGGCACCGCTGATGGTGTGTGAAATGTCCCGATTCGCATCGAGCGAGGAGGTGGCCGTGACGCCGACGGGCGTGATGACCTGGGAATGACAAAGGCCGCCGGCGAGCAGGAGCAGCAGGCTGACAGTTGGGAAGTCCATGGTTCTGGATTTCACGGGTCGTGTTGGTTTTTTTGGTTCAAATGGTGGGGGGCGCGCGGGTGTGAATATTCAACGTCTCCGTCGCAGGAGTCCCAGCGATAGCGCGAAGGCGGCGAACACACCGGTTGCGGGCTCGGGAATGGTCGCCGTGTCGAAGCGGATCTCACCAACGCCAAGATAGTCGCTGTCGGAGTCCGGAGCACCCGATCCGTAAACCTGGTGCAGATTCTGGAGGTTGGTGAGCTTGATGCTTGTCACGTTGTTCTGGGCGGCGAAACCCAGCGCCTCGGTCGGAATGAACTCACCCAGGGTGGCGGTGCGGATGTCCGAAAGCTGGAAGCCGGTAATCGTGTTGGTACCACCGCCATCGAAAGTGAATTCCATGTCGAATGATCCGAGCGCCCGATCGTCCCAGTTCGTATTGTCGCGATGGTAGTTCCAAATGTAGATCGTTCCAACCGTGACCGGGCTGGAGAAAGTGAAGGTGATCTCCTCGGTTCCCGAGGTGGCGGCGCCATTTCCCGACAGCCAGTAATCACCGGATGAAGCGTCCGCCGCTCCGTGGGTCCAGTTGAGGACATTCGGATCAGTGGAGGTGAGCAGGCTGCCGTTGATGGCCTCAGTCATCGTCCGGCCGCTTAGACCCGTTGTGGACGATGCAGATGTTGGCGTAACGATAGTCGCAGCATTCGCGAGACCGGCGAGACCGGTAAACACGAAGACGAATAGGTTCTTGGTTTTCATGAACAATGTGATTTTAGAGCCGGAATTTTCGAGCTTCGACAGCATCCAAGCCTATTTCCCTTTGTCCGTCTATGCTCTGAAGCGTATTGTTATTAATATTTTGCGCCATTTCCGCCTTGTGGGCTCTTGTTCCGGGTCGCATCGTGTCGGTCCATGAGGACGACCCGAGCATCGGCTGGCGAGACGTCGGCCCGGCAAAAGACCCGGTCCGCCCCCCCGCGGATCGCCCTGCTGGTGGCGGCGTGGAACGAGTATGGCCGGGGGATTATCGAGGGCGTGTGGAAGTATGCCCAGCAGCATGGTCCCTGGCTGCTGGAAATGCAGCCGAGCGAGCCGGACGAGCGCACCGATGTGCCGCGCGGTTGGTCCGGCGAAGGGGTGATTGCGGCCATTCACACCCGGCGCCTGGCCGCCAAGCTCAGGGGCTTCGCCGTGCCGGTCGTCAACGTGTCCGGCTCCCGCCGGGAAGGCATCGATTTTCCCCGGGTCACCAGTGACGCAGGAGCGGTGGTCCGGATGGCGGTGGACCACCTGCGCGACAAGGGACTCGGGCACATCGCGTTTTGCGGCGAGCCGGAGCGGGCCTTCATCGACTTCTGGACCGCGGCCTACCGCGAGGTGATGCGGGAGCTCGGCTCGGAAGCCGTCGCCTACGAACCATCCGCGCGGCTCAGCCGCCGGGCCGGACTGGAAGCCCGGCAAACCGACCGCCGCCGTTGGATCGAATCGCTGCCCAAACCGGTCGGGATCGTCGGCTGGTCCACCGCCCTCTGCCGGCACCTTGCCATGGCCTGCGCCGAAAGCTCGATCCGGGTTCCCGAAGAGGTCGCCATCATCAGCCTCGAGACCGAGGACCTGCTGGGAATGGTGGTGCATCCCCCGCTGAGCGGTGTCGACATCCCGGTGCAGCAGATCGGCTACCAGGCCGCCGCCCAGCTGGACCGGTTCCTGCAAGGCAAACGCCCCGCCTCCGACGAGATCGTCCTCAAACCGCTCGGAGTGACGTGCCGCCAATCGACCGACCTGGTGGCCTGCGACGACCCGCAGGTCCGCCAAGCCCTGCGCTACATCCGCGACCACGCCACCGACGGAATCAACGTGAGCGACGTCCTGAAGAAGGTCCCGATGGCCCGCCGCTCCCTGGAGCGACGCATCCGGCAGGTCACGGGTCGCAGCCCGGCCGAGGAGATCCGCCGCGCCAAGATCGAGCGGGTGCGCCTGCTCCTCGACGAAACCAACTTCTCGATCCCTGAAATCGCCGAGTCCTGCGGGTTCAATTACGTCGAGCACATGATCCCGGTCTTCAAGAAATACCACGGCTGCACGCCGTCACGGTACCGTAAGAATGCGGGGAGTTGAGCGTTTTGGTCCTTAGTCAACGGACCACGAACCCTCTGTCGCAAATCCGTATTTTTGGTGCGCATCCGCGCATTGCCCGATCGGGCTGATCACCCTACCCTCTGCTCCCACCTTCCTTCATGACCTTCGGCTGGATCAACTGGGGCGTCCTGGTCGCCTTTGTCCTCGGCACGACCCTGCTGGCTCACGTGCTGACGGGGAAGGCGCGTGGCATGGAGGGCTTCTTCCTTGGCGGCCGGAGCCTGCCTTGGTGGGCGGTGTCATGCTCGATCATGGCTTCTCAGCTCAGCGCGGTGACGGTGATCGCGGTGCCGGGGGCGGTCTTCCGTGAGGGCGGCAACCTGCTTTTCCTGCAGGGGACGCTCCTCGGCTTCGTGGTGGCCAAGGTCCTGATGGCGTATCTGTTCGTGAAGCCATATTACGAGCGGAAGATCTACAGCCCCTACGATTTCATCGAGCACCGGCTTGGGCAGGGAGCCTCGCAGCTCTCGCGCGGCTTGTTTCTCGTCAGCGCGATTCTCGGTCACGGGGTGCGGCTTCTAACCATTGCGCTGGTGCTCAGCGTGGTGGTGGAGATCCCGATCGGCCGGTCGGTGCTGATCATCGGCGTCTTCGCGGTGCTGTGGACGCTGATGGGCGGGATCACCACCGTCATCTGGACCGACTTCGTGCTGTTCGGCGTGATGCTGGCTGGAGCAATCATCTCACTGGTGGCGATCATGGGCGGGCTGCCGTTCGGGATCGGCGAGGCGGTCCGCCAGCTCGACGAGGCCGCCAAGCTGAAGCTGATCGATGTCGCCGCCGATCCAGCCAAGACCTGGACGGTCTGGACCGGGCTGATCTGCTTCGCCATCTTCGAGCTGGCGCAGAACTCGGTCGACCAGGTCATCACGCAGCGGATGATGTGCTGCCGGGATTACAAGGAAGCCCGCAAGGCGGTGCTCGGGTCGCTCGGGATTGTGGTGTTCAGCCTGCTGATGTCGGCGGTCGGGCTTGGGGTTTGGCTCTACTACCAGCACCACGCGCTCGATGCAAAGGCCGCCGCGTTCCTCGCCGAGCAGCCGAGCCGCGCCTTTCCCTACTTCATCGTTCACGAGCTGCCGGTCGGGGTGAGCGGACTGCTCATCGCCGGCATCTTCGCAGCCGGTATCTCGACGCTCGACTCCGCCCTCGCCGCCCTTTCGGAGACCACCGTCAACGGAATCTACCGCAAGTGGATCAACCCCAAGGCCGACGAGCGACGCTGCCTGCGGCTGTCGCGCCTGGCGGTCGTCGGATGGGGGATCGTTCTCAGCCTGCTGGCCTACCTCGCCGGCCGACTGGTTCAGGACGAGGGACTGCTCAACCTCGCCTACAAGGTGCCCGTCCTGACCTATGGCACGATGCTGATGATCGCGCTCTTCGCGCTGGCAAGGCGGGGATCATCTCGGGCGATCCTTTCCGCGGCCCTCCTCTCGGTGGCGGCGGCCTTGACCTTGCTGGTTCTGAAAGGCCGGGGAGTGATCAGTCTCGACGAATTATATCTCTATCCGATCACGTGCCTTGTGTTTGCTGCTGTCGCATTTGCCATCAAGCCCGGCGTCCGGCCCGCCGTTTCCGAATGACCCATCCCGCGCTGTCACCAGCGTCCTCCATCCTTTCCGACCCGCACATGAAGACCATTGAGCATCAGCACGACTTCACGGTCATCGGTGGCGGGCTGGCCGGAATCTGTGCGGCGGTCACGGCGGCGCGGCAGGGATTGCGGGTCGCGCTCGTCCAGGACCGTCCCGTGCTGGGAGGTAATGCCAGCACCGAGATTCGCGTCCCGCCGGTGGGGGCCTCGCAATGCAACTTCGCCTATTCGCGTGAGACCGGCCTGATCGAGGAGCTTTTCCTCAACAACCTGCGCCGCAACCCGACCTGGTGCCCGGAGGGGTGGAACCTGGAGCTGGAAAGCCTGGTGCGCAGTGAAGCCGGGCTCGATCTCTTTCTCAACACCGCGGTTTGCGAGTTGGCAATGAACGGTGGAGGCGACCGCATCGACCGCATCAAGGCCTACTGTTCGGTCGATGAGACCTGGCACCAATTCTCGGCCCCCTGTTTCGCCGACTGCTCCGGCGACGGGGTGGTCGGCTCGCTGGCCGGGGCGGGCTTCCGGATGGGCGTCGAGGCGCGCTCCGAGTTCGACGAGCCGATGTGCCCGGACAAGGCGACCGGCGACACGATGGGCATGAGTCTGCACATGCACGCGCGGGACGCCGGTCGGCCGATGCCGTTCGAGCTTCCGGCCTGGGTGGGCATGGAGTTGGACGAGGACGACTTCGGCCCCTACCGGCCGGTGTCCGAGCATTTCTTCCCGGACACCGGCGGATTCTGGTGGCTGGAGTGGGGCGGCGCGCTCGATACGGTGCATGACTCCACGAAGATCAAGGAGGAGGTTCAGCGCATTACCCTGGCGGTCTGGGATTACCTCAAGAACCGCTCGCCGCTGGCGGAAAAGCTAGCCACTTACGAGATCGACTGGATGGGCGCGGTGCCCGGCAAGCGCGAGTCGCGGCGCTTCGAGGGGGACCACATCCTGACCATGAACGAGATCGGCGCGCAGGCCGATTTCGAGGATGCCGTGGCCTACGGCGGATGGGGGTTCGACCATCATCCGCCGGACGGCTTTTACGACAAGGTGAACCCGAGCACCCACCAATACCTGCGTGGCCCGCACAACGTGCCGCTGCGCTCGCTTTACGCACGCGATGTGTCGAACCTGTTTCTCGCCGGCCGCAACATCAGCGCGACCCACTATGCGCTGTCCTCGACCCGCGTCATGCTCACCTGTGCCCAGCTTGGCGAGGCGGTTGGAATGGCCGCCAGCCACGCGGTGCGGTCCCAATGCAACCCGCGCGACCTTGTGGCAGGGGGAGCCATCTGCGCGCTGCAAAGCGACCTCCTTCGCGCCGACCACCACATTCACGCCCTTGAGTTGCCCATCGAGAATGACATCGCGCCGGAAGCCGAAGTCACTGCCTCCAGCGTGTTCTCCGAAGGTGATCCGGTCGAAAGCTGGGGCACCGACCGGCTGCGCGACGAGCGCATGTTGCAACTGCCCGTCGTCACCGACCACATCGACTCCCTGGCTCTGCTCGTGGACGCAGATCGGGACACGGAATTGCGCTTCCATTTCCACCAAGGTCCGGAGAACGGATCGACCTACCCCGAAGAACGTCTGACCGGGGGAGCCGTCGCCGTTCCAAGCGGGGAATCGCGCTGGATCGAACTACCGGTGGACACCGACATCCGCCGCCCCGGCTGGCACTTCCTGGTGCTGGAGAAGAACCAGGACGTGGCAATTCACGTGACCGAAACTCCGCCCGGCAGGCGCTGGTATTATCCCCGACCGGCCGACCCGATCCGCCCGAATCCGTTCAGCGCCTGGACCGCACGTTCTCTGGTCATCGGGATGACCCGGGCCGTGGACGCCGACGGAGCGCGGGTCACATCCCCGGACTGGAATGGTCATGCCGAGAAGGCCGCTTCCCTGAGTGCCTTCCTCCATTTTGGATACGGTTGCCGCACCACTCCCGAGCAACCGGTCCATCATCCATCCGTGGTGGTGAACCCGCACAGCCGCCCCACCCTTCAGCCGAACCTCTGGGCGTCGGCCGCGACTTTCTTCGACCGTCCCGAGTGGATCGAGCTGAGCTGGCAGTCACCGCGATCAATTTCCGAAGTCCAGATTCTCTTCGATTCGTCCCTCCATTTCCACTTCTGGCAAAGCTGGCAGGGATACCCCGTCAACGCCATCCCCTCGCTCGTCAGCGACTACCGGATCGTTGCGACGCATCGGGATGGATCCACCTCGGTCGTTGCGGAAGTCACGGGCAACCACCAGCGCAACCGCCGTCACCAGGTGGACCTGGAGGACGTGCGCCGCCTGCGCGTCGAGATCGTCAAAACCAACGGCCTGTCGCGCGCACAGATCTACTCCCTGCGCGCTTTCGGTCCTCCCTCAACATGATCATCCACGAAACTGACGCCCCCGACAGTCATCGATCCCCGCCGCTTCGGCATCCGGCGTGGGTGGTGGCGGCATTTGGCCTCCTCTCCTCCCTTGGCGCCTTCGGGCAGAGCGGCCGCGCCCTCCCTCCGGAGGATGCGCCGGCGACCATCTTCCACGTGGCCACGACCGGGGACGACGGGAACCCGGGAACCAAGACCGCTCCCTTCGCCACCATCACCCGGGCCCGTGATGCGATCCGGAATCTCAAAGAGACCGGACGTTTCCACGCGCCGGTCACCGTCAACGTGCATGGAGGAACCTATCATCTCGCCGAGCCGATCCTCCTCCGCCCGGAGGATTCCGGCACTCCCGGCCAGCCGGTGACCTACCGGGCCGCCCCGGGAGAAAAGGTGACCCTCAGCGGCGGCGTGCCGATCGAAGGACCGTGGACCGAGACGAGCCTGAATGGCACCCGGGTGTTCGTCACCGAACTCACCGGAACCGCCGACCGGAGGATCAAACAGGTCATCGCACATGACGACGAGGACAAGGTCGATATCGTGGGTGACTGGGTCCGCAAGGGGGACTATCTCCACGACGACAACACCGGAAAGGGAAGCAAGAGCGTCACCTTCCGGGCGGACATTCCCGAGGACGGGGACTATGGGGTCTTCCTGCGCTGGACCCAGCGCGACGATGCCGCACGGAGGATTCCGGTCCATGTCAGGTTCGACGGCGGCTCGCGACGCTACACGGTCAATCAGGCGTTCCGGGGCGGGTGGTACAAACTGGGCACCCACCCGTTCACGGCCGCGTCCGGCGGCGCGGTCATCGTGCGGAACGAAGACACCGAGGGCCTCGTCATGGCGGAGGCGGTGATGTGCATCAAGGCCGACCAGGAGCGTCCATGGGTTTTCCGTCAGCTTTTTGCGGACGGGACCCGGCAACCGCGAGCCCGCTATCCGAACAGCGGCCACCTTTATGCCACCGGAGGAGCCGTGGACCACATGACCCTGCGCCCCGGCAAAGTGAAGGCCTCCTGGGGAAGCGAACCAGACGCGCAGGTTCACATCGTGGCGGGTCCGAAATTCTACAACCAGCTTCCGACCATTGCCTCGGTCGACCCCGACTCCGGCACCGTCCACTTCGAGGATGAGTGCTTCACGGCCATCCGCAACAACAACTCCTTCCACGTCGAGGGCATCAAGTCCGAACTGGACGCCCCCGGCGAGTGGTACCTGGACGCGCCGACCGGGCGCCTCTATTTCAAGCCGGAGGAGGGAAGGCCGTGCGGGCTGGTGGCGCCGCGCCTCAACAGCATCTTCCGACTGGAGGGCGACATCGAAGCGGGAACCCATGTCGAGCATGTGGCCATCAAGGGTTTCTCCCTGCGCCACACCACCTACACGCTCGGCCAGCTCGAGCCGCGGGTGAACACCGACGGAGCGATCATCCTCGAGAACGCACGGCACTGCACGATCACCGGAAACGACTTTCAGAACCTCGGCGGCTACGCGGTCTGGCTGCGGCTCGACTCACGCCACAACCGGATCACCGAGAACACCGCGCGGGAACTCGGTGCCGGCTTCCTTCTGGTGACGGGTGCGCAGCTCAGCTACATGGAACCGCATCTCGTCTTCGACCACCGGCCGAATGCGGACCGGGCCTATCCCGTGGACAACACCATCGCCGACAACCATGCGCACGGGCTGGGCCGGATCCGCTACTACAATGCCGGCGTGCATCTCGACAGCCGGCCGGAGGCCCTCGTGATGAGCATCGGCAATCACATCGCCCACAACACCTTCCACGATCTCTCGCGCAACGGCATTTTCGCCTTCCGTAACCAGGGAGGCAACCTGATCGAGTACAACCACATCCACGAGTGCCTCAAGGAAACCATCGACGGCGCGGGGATTCACTTCGCTTCGATGAGCAAGCTCAACGCCCCGAACCACATTCTCCACAACCACATCCACGACTGTCACGGGATCAGCCGCCGGCATGGCAAGCCGCCCGGCCGAGCCTACGCCTACGGGATCTACCTGGACTGGTACACCAGCTATTCGACCGTGGCGCAAAATGTCATCCACGATTGCTCGGGCGGGCACGGCGACTCCGCCACCCGGCTCTACATGGGAGGCGTGCACAACTCGCTGCATGATAACACTCCCAACGGTGACACCAGCGAGATGGGCAGCGGAGGAACGGCCGCCAGCGATATCCCGGCCGCCGCACGCTCCCACACCGGGTTGGTGATCAGTTGCTGGAACGAGGACCATGTGACCTTGAAGGGTAACTGGCGGACGGTCTCGAAGCCCGGCTTCAGCAAACTCCTGAACTATTTCTACAAGCAGAGTGCACCCGGGGCCGGGGCGGAGACCGAGGCGGCCTTTGACCTGCCCGTTCCAGAAGACGGCCGCTACGATGTCTTTTTCTTCACCGTCGGAGACCCCGCTCAGGCCTCAAAGGCGCCGGTCGAGATCGTTCACGCCGACGGGACCGCGCAGTCCACCCTCGACACAAGGGAGGACAACATCTGGCGTAAGCTGGGCAACTACCGCTTCGCGACAAATTCGGGAACGATCCGCTTTCTCGCCGAGGGGGCCGACGGTCCGGTGGTCGCCCACAAGGTCGGGTTGATCAAGACAGGGCCAAATTCCTCACCGCCACGATAACTATTAATTATTAAGGATCTGGAAATCTGTCGGCTCACGACAGGCCATCTCCATCCAGATGACGAGTGCGGTGACTCCATTCGGGCGACGCACCACGCCTTGTCGGATATCGACATCATTGGGGGGCAACTTGCCATTGATCAGCAGATTGGCCTCATGATCCTCGCCCCAGTTCTCGACCACAAAAACCGGATTGACGGAAGGATGTGCCTCGCTGGCTTCCAGACGTAGCTCCATTTCCCGGACCTCGCCCGATTCCCGTGTAACCTGATAGGCCCGGGTTTTTTCATCCCATTCGACCGACACTTGACCGCCTTCAACCACTGCAGCGGGTGGCTTGAGGTAGGATCGTGCGATTTCAACGAGCCGCTCCGGCGACGCATTGCTCAGACCTTCCAGCATCAGCTTTTCCTCAAATCGGCCCTCCTCCTCAAAGGCAACACTGGGGTCCCAGTAAAGGTGCGTCATCGAGCAGTGGGCACTTCGATCCGGATAGCGGACATAGCGACCAGGTGACGGAAACTGGCCAACCGGCCAGTGGTTCCAGGCAGGAAAAACGCCGTAGGGGTTGTCCCCTCGCTTCGTGTAAACATTGCCCCGGTTGACGGGTCCGCAAATCGTATAGGGGTCATACTCCGCCTGAAGGTTGACGATATGCAGGCTAACGTCCTCGTAGTTCACATCGGTGGGAGGCTCCTCAATCCAATTGTACCGGCGGATCGTTCCGTCGAGAGTGCCCAGCGTAAGCGTGGGACGCGACTCGATCACCGATTCCGGGTGTTGGTCCGGACCAAGGATGACCATCGACTCGTGCCATTCCCTACCGTGAGTGCGGCTCTTCCAGGACCGCATCCGCTTCACGCAGCTTCCGTCCGGGTAGATCGTGAAATACCAATCACACCATTCGCCCCAGCCGCTGTCGTCGGCCCAACCCTCCGCGAAGATCCGGTAATCCACTCCGCTCAGCGGATAGCGCCAGCGAATCACCACCCGGGCCGGGCTTTGCTCCACGATATGGACGCGGCCATAGACCATGCGCTTGTCCCCCATCGGCTCGAAACCGCCGTTCCACCAGGTTTCATTGAACTGGTTGGAATACCAGTGCCCTTTTTCATTCACCATCATCGGGATGTAGTTCGCGCCATGCCAGAAGACATAGCGACCGGGAACCTTGTCAAAGGTCACGACCACATCGGGATGGCCGGACATGCGAAACATGCTGTCCCACGCCTCGTGATATCCAAGCCGCGTATAGCGCGCCCCGAAGTTCTTCCAACTCTCCTCGCCGGCCGGCAGGATCCGCCTTTCCATATCGGGCATCTCCTTTTGAAGCCTTGCCGGCAGCTCAGGATCGGGGGCAATCGCTTGCCCATGGACGCACACCTCATCGATCAAGCCTTCAAAGCCGTAGGGATAGGGTCCGTGCACCCGACCCACAGGCCATGCCGCCTCGAGAGGGGGCCCCTCGCCGATCTTCACCGGTTGCCCGGCCGCCCAGCGGATCCGCCTCCCCCTGAGGGAGCGCTCGTCCACCGCGAGCCCATTCAGGTAAAGCCGGGCGATTCCTTCTTTCCGGTCAATGATTCCCGTCAGCAGTGTCCACTGGTAACGGGGAATACGGAACGCCGCATCCTCCTTCCGCACGGTAACGCGCCCGTCGGTCGTGCTCAGCGCCAGGAGCGGGCGGCCATGGGGATCAATACCCAGTGAAATGCCATCCCCGTCCGCAAGGACATCCCCCTGCTGAATGATGGAGCAATCATTCCATGGGTAAGCCGCGATGCAGACCCAGGCGGATAGAGTGAGCTGCTCGCTCTGGATCGATCGACTGGGAGAATGCTGGATGCGATTCGTGTAGCCGTCAAAGAGCAGGGCGTTGCCGGAAACGCCCCGCCTCCAGAGAGCGGCATGTCCCTCAACCTGACTCACCCGACCCGAAACCGCTTCCCTGGTCGTTCGGCCCGCTCCTTCGTCAAAGTTCCATTCGAGCATGGGCTGCGGGATTGTCCGGCTCCGCTCCAGCAAAGGGGCAGGAGCGCTGGCGCGGTGGGGCGCGATGCGGAAACCCAGAACATCCAGCATCATCCGGCGGTCATCCGCAAATGCGAGCTCCTCCTCGACCGCACCTTCCGCACTGATCTGAAATCGGAAAACTTGGAGACGGTCCGCATCATACCATGCTTCCATCCGGGGACTCCCCGGTCGCAAGGCCCGAACGCCGGATCCATCCGGATAGAACACAAAATACTCATCAATGAAACCAGTCTGGTCCGGTGGATTCAATCGGCGCATCTGCTCGGCAGCCGGCATCTGCGGCATGTAGCGGTAATGGATCACCACCCGGTTGTCATTCGTCTCGATCAATCTCGCGCGGGCATAGCGGTTCACCTTGTCGGGCCGCCGCCCGGGCCCGTCACCCCGGCGCTCCGTTCGCTCCGGAAAGGCCGCCACCACTTCTCCGTCAACCAAAACCTCCGGATGATAGCTCGACACGCGCCCGAAGACCACTTCGCGGGGCGATTCACCAAGACGGACCACGACATCCGTGTACTCCCCGGTCCGGGAGATCTCGTGCCATTTCTCCCCCTCGTAGTGCTTGCGGGTGTAGTAGGCCGCAAAGTCATAACGGGAGGGGATCCCCCGGCTCGCCCACGGATTGACCTCCGGCTGCGGTGCCCCGACATAAGCCGTTCCAGCCACATGCTCATGAGCATGCGGCGGCAAATCCTTTTCCGCAGCGCCACCGAACGCACTCGATAGAAGCAAGGACATCAGCACAAGGCTCAGTGCAGGCCTGGATGGAATAGGTTTCATGGATCGGTGAAGGCGAGTTCCTGCATGTGCATGTCGGTGACATTGATTCAGCCGGTCACGCGGATCGCGTAGCGCCCTCGCACGGCCGATCCGCACGCACTGTTGGCGGAGTTCCGGACGACCACGCCCCCCGAGAAACGCTGCAACGACGTAAGGATGCCTTGACCAGGCTTCATTCGGAAATGCCCTCTGAACTTTGTCGAGCATGACCTATGGACTGCCGCACGCCAGCGGAATTCGAGAGGATGCATCGAATATCCATCAACAGGTTGTTTTTCTCAATCCCAAGCTCGTCGGGACGCCCGAACAACGAATCGGGAAAATCAGGAATGAGGCCTTCTCATGCTCTCAAGAAAGTGCTTCGGGGCGATCCCGTAGTATTGCTTGAAGAGGCGTGAGAAATGATAGGCATCGTCGAATCCGACTCTTGAGGCCACCGACTTGATCATGCCTGAACGACGAAGAAGAAGCTCCCCGGCCAGATTCATCTTCAGCCGAATAATCATCTGCCATGGACTCTCATCTGCGAACTTGCTGAACAATCTTGAAAGATGCCCAGCCGACAGGCAGCATTCGTCTGCGAGTTGATTCACCGACTTGATAGAAACATAGTTTTGCTCAACATGCCGAAGGCACCGCACATAGGTATCGTAACTGTGGCTGCCAAAATGCGAGTGATCGACGGCCTTGAAGCGCGCCAACAAGGAAACCAATCGGAGTTGTTGCTCCAGAATGCGCTGACATCCACGTCCCCCTTGTTGGCCGAATTCGATCATCTGATCGAAAATCACATGCATCGTCCTCAGGTTCGGCATCCGGTAAGGCACGGAGGTTTTCAAAAATGGATCGCCGATCACCTGTTCCACATCCGGACCATCGAAATCAATGAAGAACTTGATCAGTGGCTTGTTGCCGCTGTTGACGATTCTTACGCGGGATTTCGGACTATAGCAAAAAATGCTGCCAGCACTCAGATCATAGGTGGCATCTTCAATCTGAAGCCTGCAAATACCGCTTGCGATGTACTCCATGCCATAATATTCGAACCGGTCACGGTGGATTTCATAATCTGGGTTGCAATGCTCGACTCCACCACAAGTGACGGTGAACCTCCTTTCCGGGGAGGGACTCAGGTTAAGGAAAAAATAGCTACTCTCGCTTACCTGATCGGAAATAAAATCCGGGGTGGATGCTGATTCTTTCGATGACTCCATCTGCTACAATCCTTAGGCTGGGAAGCGGCTATGTGGCAAGCCCAAGTTCCTCGATGAGGTTGGCCGCCGCTTGAAAAACTTGTCGGATCTGAGTGATCCTCGTATTCCAGCCCCATTCGTCCGCAGACATGATGCCCTTTCGGCTCCTCCTCCGCGGCCTCGCCGGATTTGTTGCGTCGCTGGCGCTTGCCTCCGCCGCCCCCGCCAAGCGCCCCAACATCATCGTCCTCTTCACCGACGACCAGGGCTACGCGGACCTGCCATGCCAGGGCCAACTCGATGACCTCCGGACGCCCCACCTCGACCGGCTTGCAGCCGATGGTCTGCGCTGCACCAGCGGCTACGTCACCGCGCCCCAGTGCGTCCCGTCGCGAGCCGGCCTGCTCGCCGGGCGCGACCAGGGTCGCTTCGGCGTCGATCACTGCGGTACGATTCCGATTCCAGCGTGATCACGAACGGCGTGTTACCGACTCCTTCGTTTGCTCGAGGAAGGCTGCCAAATTCGTAGCGACCCAAATCACGCAAACAGGTTCCGGTCCAATGAGCGATACTGGATGGCCTCGAGAATGTGGTTCGAGGCGATGCGGTCCGCACCTTCGAGGTCGGCCAGCGTGCGGGCGGCCTTGAGGATGCGGTCGTGGGCGCGGGCCGCTACCAATCATGGGTGACGTTCAGGACCGAAGGGCGGCGGCTCCGGCGATGGTGGCGCGATATTTCTGCAAGCGGCTGTTGGGTTTCTCGGGGATGGTCATTTCCACCAGTCCCGCGTGCATCGCCGGGTGGAGGTAGTTGGTGCGGAAGGTGGGGCGATGGGACATCTTGAGTCGCTTCATGCACTCCGCGGCGCTGAGGGTCTTGTCTCCGAGTGCCCGTAGAAGCGCGGCGACTTGGTCGTTGACTTGATCGCTGACTTGATCGGTTCCGGCCTCCCGCAAGGCAGTGGCGAGGGAGAAGAGCATGAACTCGATGAAGGCGGTGGAGTTCCCTGCCTTGTCGCAGGCACCGAGAACCTCGTAGTAGGCGGCCTGGCGGTCGCGAATGACGGTTTCCACCGGAAGCCAGGCGAAAAGAGACTGCCAGCGGCTGAGGACAAGGGACTGCCAAAGGCGGCCCATGCGGCCATTGCCGTCGGCGAAGGGGTGGATGAACTCGATTTCGTAATGGAAGATGCTGCCGGCGACGAGCGGGTGGGCATCCGTGCGCTTGAGCCAGGCGAGGAGGTTCTTCACGAGGCCGGGGACCCGGCCGGCGGGCGGAGCGAGGTGAACGACCTGCTTTCCCCGCGCAATGCCAACGGATCCGCGGCGGAACTTGCCGGCGTCATCGGCGAGGCCGTGAAGCATCAGCTTGTGGGCGGCGAGAAGATCCTTCGCTGATGTGGGATTCCACGAGGGCATGGCCTCGTAGGCGGCGAAGGCGTTGCGGACCTCCTGGACCTCGGCGGGCGCCCCGAGGACTCGTTTGCCGTCGAGAACGGCGGTGACTTGATCGATACTGAGGGTGTTGTTCTCGATCTCCAAAGAGGCATGGACGGTGCGGATGCGGCTTTTCCGTCGCAATTGCGGCGTGGTGATGGTGCCGGCAAGGGCGTGCAGGCGCCCGACTTCGCCCGCGACCTCCGCCACCAGCGAGAGGATGGCGGGAGTGATGGTGTAGGGCGGTGGATCCGGGGTGGGCATGCGTCAGTCGGAATCGAAGATCATTCTTCCCGAAAATCCCAGTGGGATCGGTCTGCGGAAATTCAGTCTCGTTGGAATTCGCACCATCGGCCTCAGGCAAACAGATTCCGGTCCAGCGAGCGGTATTGGATGGCCTCGAGGATGTGGTTCGAGGCGATGCGGTCCGCACCTTCGAGGTCCGCCAGGGTGCGCGCGACCTTGAGGATGCGGTCGTGGGCGCGGGCGGAGAAGTTGAGCTGCTCCATGGCGTGCTCGAGATAGGTCGAACTCTCGGTGTCCAGTTCGCAGCAGGCGCGGACTTGCCGCGGGCCCATTTCGGCATTGGTGCGGGCCGAGGTGCCGGCGAAGCGCTCGCGCTGGATCGCGCGGGCGGCGACGATGCGTTCGCGGATGGCGGCGGAGCTCTCGCCGCTGGCCTTCCCCGACAACTCGCGGTAGTCGACCAACGGCACCTCGACATGCAGGTCGATGCGGTCGAGCAACGGCCCCGAGATCCGCTGGCGGTACTGCTCGATCTTGCGCGGCGAGCAGCGGCATTCCCTTTTACTATCTCCGTAGTAGCCGCAGGGACAGGGATTGAGCGCGGCCACCAGCATGCAGTTTGCCGGAAAGGTGAGTGACCCGGCGGCGCGGGAGATGGTGACGTGGCCGTCCTCGAGCGGCTGACGCATGACCTCGAGGGTCTGCCGCCGGAACTCGGGCAACTCGTCGAGGAAAAGCACGCCGTGGTGGGCGAGCGAGATCTCGCCGGGCCCGGGGTTGGTGCCACCGCCGAGAAGGCCGGCATCGGAGATGGTGTGATGCGGGGCACGGAACGGCCGGGTGGTCAGGAAGGCACGCTTGGGATCGAGCAGGCCGGCGATCGACTGGATGCGGGTGACCTCGATCGCCTCGTCCTCGCTCATGTCGGGCATGATGGTCGGCAGGCGCTTGGCGAGCATCGACTTGCCGGTGCCCGGCGGCCCGACCATCAGGAGATTATGATTCCCGGCGACGGCGACCTCGAGGGCGCGCTTGACGTGGTGCTGACCCTTCACCTCGTCGAAGTCGACCTCGTAGCGGCGGTTCTCCTCGAACAGGCGGGCGCGGTCGACCTGCAGCGGCGGGATCTCCTCCTCGCCGATGAGGTAGCGCCATGCCTGGTAGAGGTTGGCGATGGGGATCACCTCGATGCCGTCGATCACGGCGGCCTCGGGGGCATTGGCGGCGGGCACCAGCACCCGCTTGCGGCCGCGGGCCTTGGCCTCGAGCGCGATGGAAAGGACACCCTTGACCGGGCGCACGCCACCATCGAGCGCGAGCTCGCCGACGATGCAGAACTCCTCGGCCGGCAGGCTCACTCCCTCGGCGGCGGAGGCCATGGCCAGGGCGATCGGGAGGTCGAAGGACGGGCCTTCCTTCTTCAGGTCGGCCGGGGCCAGGTTCACGGTCTTGACCCCCTCCCCGACCTTGAGCGGCGTCGCGGAAAAGGCGGAAATCACCCGCGAGGCGGACTCGCGCACCGCCGCGTCGGGCAGGCCGACGATGATCACCTTGGGATCCTCGGAACCGGTGACGTTGACCTCGACCTCCACCTCGAGGCCCTCGACGCCGCGCAAGGCGGCCGAATAGAGTCGGCTGATCATTTGAACAGTCGAAGCCTGCGGTGGAAAGGCGCGGGCTGACAAGCGGAATCCTCCACGCCGTTGTTTCCGATCGACAAGGGTGGGGAAAAGTCATTTCAAGATGCCGTGCCAAAGCGACACAACCGTCCGGCGGCCCCTGATTGAGCACGACATCGTCGGATCCCACCGTTGCGGTTGTTGATGGCCTGGAGGCCCGGGGATGGGCGTGCCTCGATGCCTTTCTCGCTGCGGACGAGGCGCGGGAGTTGGCCGCCGAGTGCCTCGGGGCCCGCGAGGCCGGCGCGTTCCGCAGGGCACGGGTCGGCCGCGGCAGCGGCAAGGTCATCCGTGAAGACATCCGGCGCGACGAAGTGCTGTGGCTGGAAGAGGCGACAGCCGGCCCGGCGGCAAGGCGCTACCTTGACCGTTTGGAGGAGCTCCGGCTGGGGATCAACCGGCGGTTTTTCGCCGGGCTCTTCAACTTCGAGGGGCACTTCGCGGTCTATCCTCCCGGGGCATTCTACAAGGCGCACCTCGACCGGCACCGCGGCACCGCCGACCGGGTGGTGACCGCCATCCTCTATCTCAACGACGGCTGGGTGCCGGAGGATGGCGGACGCCTGAAGCTGTGGACCACACCCGGCGTTCAGGAAGGGCCGGTCGAATGGATCGAGCCGCGACTCGGCACCTTGGTCGTCTTTTTCGCCGGTGACCACTGGCACGAGGTCGAGGTCGCGCAGCGGACGCGGGCCAGCGTGACCGGGTGGTTCCGGGTGCGGGGGTGAATGGGCGTTCCGCGTGGCGGGCCGCCGCGTCCACGGCCTGCTGCGGGCCGCAGCAGCCACGGCCCACCCCCCCGGTCGCCATGGGTCACCGCCTCGGATCGAAAGACGCGGCGAAGCCAGCGGTCCGGCGTAACCGGACGGGCACCGCGCCACGGGGCGGGAGCCGCCGTGGATCGACTCGCAAAGCATCGCTTTGCGCCACACTTATCCGCCCAGCTCCCGCAGCAACTGCATCGAGGGGCCGTGGTTCGGGTCGCGGCGGAGCGCCTCGGCGGCGGCCTCCCGGGCCTGGTCGACCTGGCCCATGCGCAGGTGAATGGTCGCCCGGGCGTAGGGCGCGTCCGGACTGGAAGTATCGGCGTCGCCGGCCCGGCGCAGGGCGCGGATGGCATCGTTGACGCGGTTCTGTCCGGCGTAGAGCAGGCCGAGATTGTACCAGGCCCGGGCGAATCCGGGATCGATGCGCACCGCGTCGCCAAGCTTGGCCTCGGCCTTCAGGCTCTCGCCAATCTCGGCGTAGGCGAGGGCGGCGAGGTAGGGAATTTCGGGGTTCTCCGGAGCGAGGGCGATCGCCTTTTCCAGCCACTCGACCGACTCGGCCGTGCGACCGATGCCACCGAGAAAGACCGCAAAATCCCGTCGCGGCGCCGGCGAGGTGCGGTCCCAGTCGCAGGCCTTGCGGAACCACTTCTCCGCCTCCTCCAGCTGGTCGCGGGAAATCAGGATGCGGGCCATGCGCATTGCACCACCGGGCTGGTCGGATTGGTGGCGCGCGATCTTCTCCAGCTCGGCAATCACGGCATGGCCGGAAGGCAGGCGCTCGAAGGCCGCCCAGCCGGTCTCGACGCGCACCGCCTTGATCGGATCGGAAAGCAACTTCTCGAGCAGCCCGCCGGTTTCGCCCCGCCGCGCGACCAGCAGCCCGGCCGCGGCGCGGGCGAGCGGTCCGCCCTCGTGGGCGAAGCGGTTGGTCAGGCGCACCACGCGGCTGTCGGTCGCCCACGGCTCCATCAGGCGAAGCAGGGTCGCGCGCCACGCATCGATCTCCTCGACCTCGGCGGCCTCGACCAACTGGTCGAGCGCACCGGTCTCGCCCTGCTGCCCGGCGTGCACGGCCCGGCTTCGCTTCCGCGACACCTGGTTCATGTCCTCGCCGTAGTACTTGTGGGTCCACTCGATCTGCCAGTCGAGCCCCTTGTCGGCGTGGCAGTCGTTGCACGCGTTCGGCACCCCGAGTTCTTTTGTTAGAAGGGGGTCGGGAATGGGGAAGCGGTGGTCGCTGCGCGGGTCGCGCGACATGTAGTTGCGCTTCGGCATGTGGCAGTCGACGCAGGCCGAACCCTCCTTGCCGTAGGGGTGGCCGGCACCGGCGTGGGTCAGCGGATCGATGACCGTCGCCTCGTCCTTGCCGGTGACGTGACAGGTCATGCAGAGCGCGTTGGTGCGGACCGCCGGATCGCCACCGATGGGGGTCGCGGCGTGGGGCTCGTGACAGTCGTTGCAGCCGATGCCCTTGTGCCCCATGCGCGACATCATGAGCGAGTTGAACTTGTAGATCTCGTCGAGCTGCTGACCGTCGGCGAACCACAGCCCGGGCTGGCTCGGCAGGGCCGTGCCGTAATGGTCGTGGAAAGAGCGCCCGGTCGTGAATTCCTCGTCGAATTCCTCGCGACGGGCGTGGCAGGTGGCGCAGGAATGGGTCCACTGCTCGGTGGTGAATTTCTGCTTCGGATCGACCAGGCACTCGCCGTCCTTCGCCTCCGGCCGGCTCGGGCCGTGGCACTGCGCGCAGCCCACGCCCTGCTCGATCCAGTTCGTCTTGTAGCCGTCGGTTTCCGGATCGTGATTCTTTCGCAGGCCGGTGAAGTGGCAGTACGCGCACTGCGAGTTCCAGTTCATCCCGCGGCCGAGCCAGTGCCCCCATTCGTTCGGACGGCGGTTCTGGTCATCGTAGATGCTGAACCATTCCTTCGCCGCAGGATCCCACGACATGTCCGGGATCTGGTAGCGGCCATTCCCCTTGGCCACGAGATACTGCACCAGCGGCGTGTAGCCGATCGCCATTGGAGGGTTGGCGTCCACCGGCTCGGCATCGGTGTCCTGCTTGTCGTCCCAGTGAATGGTCGGCTTCTCCGCACCGCCGGAAAAGGTCCAATGGGCATCCCCGACGGTGACCTCGTGACCGGCGAAGGCCTCTTCGTCGACCTCGTTGCCGACATCGCGGTGCGCCAGTTGGTGGTGCGATCCCATCCACGACTCGTGGGCATCCTGGTGGCAGGCGATGCACCTCGAGGACTCCGCCAGCGTCGACGGATCGGTCAGCGGCGGAGGCACGACCGGCGGCGCTTCCTCCGCGGCAACCGGAGTCGCCTCCTTTTCGCCACAGGCTGCGAAGATCAGGGCGAGGGGCGCGGAAAGCAGGAGGCGGCGCATGCCGGAACCCTACGGATCCACCGCTCGAAGGGAACGCGCAAATTCAGTCAACCTTCGGGGATCTTCTGCGTTTCGGTCGGCGCGTTCCAAATCCGGTAGCGCACCTCGCAGCCCTCGGGCACGTAGACCACCAGCGGCAGCTTGCTGTTGTAGCGGACGAGGTAGGGCTCGCCGCCGACCTGAACGAAGGTCTCGACCGGCTCCTTGCCGCCCGGCACGCCCATCAAGGTTCCCGCCATCGGGCCCAGCACCGGCAGGATGTGATAGGTGTAGCCCCAGCCCTCGATGGTCCGCTGCTCGAGCTTCCCGCCGAAAAAATGCCGGTTCACGCCGTCGGTCATCACGGTCTTGCCGACGATGATCTCGACCTTGGCGTCCTGTTCCTTGTCACGCTTTTCCAGTTGGAGGACGTGGCGCGTCATGCCCTCTTCCGCGGGCGGGTAGGGCTTGAGTTCGTCGGAATGCACGGCCGTCATCGCCAGCAGCAGGCAGGGAATCACTCGTTTCATAAGAATCGCATAGCCACCGGCGCCTCCCTCGGCGAGCCAATTCCGGGGCGGCCGGAGCCACATCGTGGCCGGGACTTCCAGCTCCGTCGCCGATCTTTGAGTCCACAAGGGCCACGGGCCTGGAAGGCCCGGCCACATGCCGGTGCCCGCCCCATCCGGTGGCGCGCGGAATCTCGGGAATGCCCGCTCGCCGGGAAGCCCGCTGCACGCTACACCCCCTCCATGCCCCTCCTCGGCAAGATCCTCATCTGCGCGATCGGCACCATCGTCCTCGGCAGCCTGGGTGGCATCGCCACCGCCTCATCGATCGATGGTTGGTATGAAACCCTGCAGACTCCCCCCGGTCGGCCGCCCAACTGGGTCTTCGGGCCGGTCTGGACGCTGCTCTACGCCGCGATGGGCGCGGCGGTCGCGCTGGTGTGGCACCGGGTCCCCTCCGGCACGCCGAAACGCCACGCGCTGGTCCTCTTCGCGATCCAGTTCCTGTTGAACATGGCCTGGAGTCCGGTCTTCTTCGCACTGCAGCAGATCGGTCTGGCGCTGGCGGTGATCGTCACCCTGTGGGTCGCCATCATCCTGACCATCCGCCGTTTTCTCCCGCTCGACCGAACCGCGGCATTCCTGCTCACTCCCTACCTCCTGTGGGTCAGCTACGCCACCTACCTGAACGCCGGTTTTCTCATCCTCAACCGCTGAACGAAATGCCGCCGGTGTTCCGAACGTTCTCCCTCCTCGTGATCCGCCCACTTCTTTTCCTGGCCCTCGTCTTCACCGCTTCCGCCGCGGAGCCCCTGCAGAAACTCGAAGGCTGCACGCTGGTCGAAGCCGAATGGGCCGACGGCGACAGCTTCCGCATCCGCACGGGTGCCGGCACGGAACACACCGTCCGGCTCTACGGAGCCGACTGCATCGAGGCGACGATCAACGACACCACCGACGCCCGCCGCCTGCGCGCCCAGCGCCGCTACTTCGGCCTCTCGGGCTACGGCGGCTCGCCCCAGGCCTCGATCCAGTATGCCAAGCAGCTCGGCATGCAGGCCACCGACCGTCGCGAAGAGCTGCTGGAGAAGCCCTTCACCGTCCACACGGCCTTCGCCGACGCCCGGGGGGATGGAAAGTTCAGGCGCATCTACGGCTTCGTGACCACCGCCGACGGCGAGGATCTCGCGGCCGTGCTGGTGAGCGAGGGGCTGGCCCGCGCCTACGGCGTCTATCGCGAAACCCCGGGCGGCAAGCACGCCGACGACTACCGGGCCCAGCTCGCCGACCTCGAACTCCTCGCCGCCCGCAAGGGTCGTGGCGCCTGGCAATTGACCGACTGGGAAACGCTCCCCGCCGAGCGCCAGGCCGAGCGCGACGAGGAGGCCAACCTCCAGGCCGCGATCGATGGCGGGGCCGAGTTGTTGAAAGCCTCGATCAATCCCAACACCGCCGCGCGCGACGAGCTGATGCGCCTGCCCGGCATCGGCGAAGCGAAGGCCAATGCGATCATCGAAAGCCGGCCTTTCACCTCGATCAAAGACCTCGACCGCGTCCCCGGCATCGGGCCGACGATCCTCGAAAGGATCGGGCCCTATCTCACGCTTGAACCCTGAGCTCCGCCCTCGGCGATCAGGGAGGCGTCAGCAATCCGACCATGCCGTCACCCATGCCCTTGCCCATCAGCCACATGGATTCACCGTTGTTCTTCCAGTGGGTGGTGTCGTTGGTCGGTGACTGAGCCTCCGTCCGGGCGAAAGGCCGGGTGTCGACGGTGAAGACGTTGCCGCCGAGCTCGGGATGCAGCGCCGGATTGGCGACGTTGATCTGGGCGTTGACGACCGTCAGGCGGTCGCCGCTGGTCGCGGCTCCAACCATGCCCGTCGTGCCGATCGAGAAAGGCAGGTTGGGCTTGCCGAACTCGGCACGGACGTCGGTGATGAAGTTCGCCATGTTCGCCTCATACTCGTTGGCCGCAAAGGTGTTCAGACTGTCGTTCCAGCCCTGGTGCCAGCCGAAGCCCGCGATCTGGTAGCGGTAGCCGACGGCGTCGAACCCGGGATGTTCGGCGGCGGGGAACTCGGTGCCGAGATTGTGGAGAATCTCCCGGACCTGCTCGATCATCTCGACATAGTAGGGGCCGACCAGTCCTCCGCGCGCCGCGACGGCGCTCGGGGGACGGAACTGGTTGATCAGATCCTTTCCACCCCAGGCGGTCTTGATGACCAGCACGGGCTGCGTGAGGGCATCCCCCACCGCCCAGCCGAAGCCGAACTCCGGACCGAAGGTCTCCGGTCCCGAACCGAAGCCCTGGGGGTTCAGCCCGCCTTTTGAAATGGCGGGGCCGGCTCCGATGTCGGCGCGGTTCCACCAGAACTTCACATCACTGCGGACCACCCACGGATCCGTCGCCGGGTTGCCGGAATCGACGACCAGTTGCCCATAGTTCGCGTTGTCGTTGACCACCTCGTAGCGAAGGCTGCCGATGGCTCCATCCACATCGCCGTTGCCCCGCTCGCTTTCGCCACGACCGACCATGTTCGACTGCCCGGCGAGAATGAAGACCTGGATGCCGGCCGGATCGTCGTCCCAGGTCCTGAACGGCTGGTTGATCGCTCCCTCCAGCAACTGGCCGGTGCCGCTGGTCACTCCGTCCACGCTCACCGTGTAGGCGGTGTCGATGCCCAGGGTCGAGTCGAGGGTCAGGGTGACGCTGCCACCGTCGGCACTGACCGTGGCCCCGGTGATGCCCAAGTCTCCCCCTCCGTCCTGCACCACGGCGTAGTTGTCCGGATTGGAGGCGGAGGAAGGGTTCATGGGTTCCGAGAAAAGCAGCGTCATCGTGTTGCCGCTGCCCCGGATGTTGAGCAAGGAGGGCTCGAGGTCGACACCGGCGATGGGAGTGGCCCGCACTTGTACAAACAGCCGGGGTTCGCCGAGGAGTGCGGGGTCGATCCCGACGCCCATGACCTCGATGCCATTGGCCTCCGATTGGGTGGCCTGTCTCGCGGCGTTGTCCTCGAACCACTGCTGGAGGTCGGTCGAGTACCACACCTTGTAGTTCAGGTTGGCGAGCGACTGGCTGCGCCGGGTGTAGCCGAAGGTTCCGGTGGCAGGATCAAAGGAAGCGGAATAGGGGCTCGCCGATCCCGGGTCGGTCGGATCGAGCCCGAAGATGCGCTCGTAGTCGTTGCTCAGCCCGTCGCCGTCATCATCCTCGCCCGGCAACCCGATGCCCGGATGGTAGGTCTGGCGCCAGTTCATGTAATCGACGCTCATGCCGCTGGCGGGCCGGATCTGCAGGCCGCACACGTGCAGGCGGCAGTCACCGTCGTCGGTGGCGGGATCTCCATCGATGCCGTCATAGGCGTCGACCACGATCGAGATGTTCCCCGATCCGTCGGCCACGATGGATTCGAAGGACACATAGTTGCCATTGGGGACGAAGGCGTTGCCGTTGGTGCCGGTGACCGCGTTGTCGAGCCATTGGGACTGGCCGTTGCCTTCAACCGTGTTGCTGGTGACGAAGTCGCCGGCCGCCCGTTCGGTATTGGAAGGATCCCCCCAGCTCCCGGTATTGTGGCTGAGCGCGTAGATGTAGAGGTCGTAGGCCGCGTCGGGCGTGAGGCCCGTGATGGAGATGGTGACATCCCCACCCTTGTCGAAGAGACCGCGATTCGAGCTGAAGAGGCTCAGGCCGGTGCCGCTGATCAGGCGTCCGTCGTTGCCGAGCCCGGACACGCCGACCGAGGAAACCACGGTGCCGGTCGTATCGACCAGATCGCTCAACGACTGGTAGCCCTGGTTCCAGGTTTCACCGGGATCGCCGACCACTCCCACCAGGCCCGCGACGGGTGCCTGGGCCGGGTTGTCCTCGAGGAATTTCACGTTGAAGGCCTCGGCATCCTGCGGGTCGCTGAAGTCCACGCTCGCGGTCTGGGTGACGGTCACGTTGTCAGTGGAAGACGTCGCCGTGAAGACGACGGTCCCGATCGTCGTTGAACTGACGGTGAAAGCGGCCTGACCGTTCCCATCGGTGGTCTGCGTCGTGGACGGGCTGATCGCGGCACCCGAGGGGCTGCCGCCCAGGGTGACGTCTTCCCCGATGACCAACTGCCCATTGCTGTCGCGCAGGGTGACCGTGACGGTGGCGGTGGAGATCCCATTGGCGATGGCGGTGTCCGGCGAGGCCACCACGGTGGAGTTGGCGGGGTCGACCGGGCCGATCGTCACCACCTCTTGGAATTCGATACTCGCGATATCGATGATGACCGGACTCCCGGAAATAATCACGGTGGCTTCAAATTCCTCAACGGCTGGTGTGCTGGAAGTTACACTAAAGACCGCCTCACCCGAGATGTCTGTGGTGATGGTTGTGGGTGGTCCGATGACAGCTGAGCCCGAGTTCGAAAGGGTAACGTCTTCTCCCGAGATGACCACGCCACTTGCATCACGCAGGGTCACGGTGATGGTCGTTGTGCCGTCAACCGGCACCATTGCATCCGCTGCCTCGGCAGTCGACTGCTCTGGATCTACAGGCCCCGGTCCGCCGCTCACGGTGCCATTGACAGCCTCGTCAAAGGTGGTGGCGATGCGGATCTCGTCGACGTATTCATTGCTGCCGGCGAAGCTCACCGTATCAAAGAGCGATTGGTCGAGGTCGGCAGAAATGGTCGACTGTGAGGCGGCGTTGAACTCGGCCTCACTGATGGCCGATCCCGAGGAGAAGCGGGCGACGGTGATCGTATCGTCCCCGGTGTCGCTCCACACGATTCTGGCCATGACGAATGCGGGATTTGCGCTGCCGAGGGTCGTCAGCGAGGGATGATCCTCAAAACTGCCGTTGCTATCCTCGTCGTCCCAGTAGTGGGCGCGCACGGAGTTGTTGTTGAAGAGGCCTCCCGCCCCGATGGCCTGACCGCCGGCGCTTTCGCCGCGATTGTTCAGGGCGCCCGCGCCGATGGCCACTTGGGTCTTCTCAAAGGCGATGAAGCCCAACCACGTGACCGCACCATCGGTGAAGGTTGCGGTGACGGAGGGGTCGAGTGCTTTGCCGGCATAGACATGGTCGGCATCTGGATTGGGGGTCTTCGACTCGCCCACAAAATTCCCGCTCTGGGTCACGCCGGTGAAGCTGCCATCCCAGGATTCGGCTCCGGTTCCGTCGTGCACCTCGGGGAAGGCACCGCTTGTGTTCGAGCCTCCGCTCCATCCGCCCTGTCCGCTCAGGTTGCTGCCAGCCGCATAGTCGAAGGGCTCGTGGAACAGGATGGCGGGCGTCGGGCTCACTTCCGTGAAGATGACCTGGACGGTCTGCGTGACCGGAATGCTGGCCGGAGGAGGCGTGCCGGTCACATCGGTGGCCGTGAAGATCTGGGTTCCTTGCGTGTTGGTGCTCACTTGAAAGCTGACCTGACCATTGACGTCGGTGCTTGTCGCGACCGAAGGGCTGATGGTGGCATCCCCGTCTGAGCTCAGAAGCACGTCCTTGTTCTCAACAGGAAACCCAAGGCTGTTCCTCAAGGTTACGGTGACCGTGGAGGTCGTGGAACCATCCGCCGGGACATCAGGCAATGAGACCTCCACGCTGGAAGCATCCGGGTCGATCGTTCCCACCGGCTCGAAGGTCACGCTGGTCTTCTGGTAAAGGACCATGCTGCCGTCCGTCACGTTGGTGGCGGTGAACTCCTGGACCGAACCGGTGCCGGAGGTGACCTCGAAGGTCACCACGCCGCTCGCATTGCTGATGTTGCTGCCGGGCGTGGTGATGGAGGCATCGCCATCGCTGGCCAGCGAAACCTCCTTGCCCGCCACGGGATTGCCGGCGGAATCCGTCAGGGTGACGGTGATGGTCGAGGCCGTCGAGCCATCGTTCGGCACGAGAATCGGTGAAGCCGAGATCGTCGAGATGTAGGCGCTGACCACGCCGGGCGCTGTCGGCCCCCCTTCCAGCGCATACTCAAGAGCCCTGGGGAAGGTGGCGTCCGCGCCTGTGAGAACCGTGGTGTCGGTGATTGTGTTGTCACCGGCTCCTCCCGGCGTCCCCTCATTCCGGATTCTTTGAGTGAGGAAGAAGTAATCATTCGAGTTCCAGAGCACATTCAGGTTGCCGTCGTCGGGCATATCGGCGGCACCCGGCGAAGCTTCCGTGTAGGTGGCGGCAAAATCCGGATTGACCCAGACGTTCATCAGCGATGTGGCACCGGAACCCGCGTTGGGGAAGCGAAGAAGCCAGTTCCCGGTCTCGCGGTAGTCTCTGACAATCAAAGTGACGGTCTCTCCCGCCATGAATCCGGCACCCCCGCCTCCCCCAATCGAGAAGGTGGTATTGCCGGGGTCTCCCTCGTTAAGAAAATCGACCAAGCCTGTATCCTGAACTCGAACACCCAGCCGATCCGCACCGCCGGACGTCTCAAAGAAAGTTTCGATATGTGCTTGTGAACCGGCCCCAAACGTAAAGGTGGTGACGTAGTAGGTGACACTGTCGTTCGTTCTGTTGAGGTTTCCACCATTGGGGGTTGAAACATCGTTCTGCTGCGTGGCGTCAGCAGTGGGGGTCTGTGTGAGGTCGGGGACCGCGATTTCAGCGGCTTGAGATGGAAGCGCCGCAGCGAGGCCGAGCAACGCAATGAACAAATGAAGCTTGGTTTTCATGGTTTTTTCAGACTTTGGTTGAGGAAGGTTTGACTAGGCTTCTCGAAGACAAATTGAAACCGGACGTGCGTGCGGGGACTATGCGGAATGCATTCCTTTACCATATGTAAGTGTGCACCCACGCTCGCTGCCGTCCAGTCGCACGATCGTGCGAGGCCAACCCGCAGGAATTGGGGCATGACGACCAGCACCCAATCGGACTAGTGTTTCGCAGATGCTTTACGCCGGACGATCATGGCTAGTCGGGTTGGCTGCTTCGATTTCCGGAGCCGTTGGCGCCGAGCTCGCCAGTCCGGCATTTATCCAAGGCGTTGCCCGCCGGTTCAGCCCGGAATTCCGCCGGATCGAGCAGCGGCTGGCGCAGCTCGATTTTGCAAGTGCCAAGCTCCCGGACCTCATGTCCCAGCCCTTCGCCACCCGCTACGGATTCCGCAGCGAGAACCTGCTCAGCGCCGATCAGCCCGAGTGGCTGCAGATCGACCTCGGGCGGCGGCGCTCGATCGACCGGATCGTGGCGATGCCGGCCTTCATTCCTCCGCTGGGGGAGCGGGGCATCGGCTATGGTTTCCCGAGGCGCTTCAAAATCGAAGTGTCCGACGATCCGGAGATGATCGGTGCCGTCACGGTGGTGGATCGCACCACGGAGGACGTGGCCAACCCGGGACGCTTCCCCGAAGACTTCCGAATCAAACCCACGGAAGGTCGCTACGTCCGGATGACCTCGACCCTGCACTTCCCGGTGGAAGACGGCTTCATCTGGGCGCTGGAGGAGCTGCTGGTGCTTTCGGGAAACCAGCCGGTCTCCATCTGGAATCCGGTCACCGCGTCGAGCACCTTCGAGCGCTATCCCAACTGGTCGGCCTTGCGCGTCCAAGATGGTCAAAGCACGCTCGGGATGCCCGAGAGGATGGAGCCGAGTCCCACCCGGGGATACCTGAGCGGCCCCAGTGCGGAAACCGAAGCCCGGAAGTGGATCCGGATCGACCTCGGCACCGAACACCTGATCGAACAGATCCGGCTGCTGCCCGTCGGTCGGGAGGGTTTCGAGATGATCGAAACGGGTTCGTTTCCCCGTGGCTACCGGCTCGAGCTGGCGACGGATCCGGACTTCGAAGAAGTGGTTTGGGAATCCACCCAGAAGACCACCAACGTGATCGGCTTTCCCGGGGACTGCGCCGTCGTGATCGATGTCCCCGACAAGAGGGCGCGCTACCTGCGCCTCGTGACACTCGACCTCTGGGGCGACCCGGGAAAGCACGGCTACGGCCTCGCCGAGATCCAGGCCTATTCCGGCAACACGAATGTCGCCCTTCGCCAAGCCGTCACGGCCAGCGACGAGGCGGATGCCGGACCCGATTGGTCCCCGGCTTTCGTCAATGACGGCTTCACCAGCCGGCACAAGCTGATCGAGCTGCCCGACTACCTCGATCGGATCGGTGAGCGGCGGCGCCTCACCGAGGAACGCGACAAACTGATCCGGGAGAAAGCCGCGCGGCTGCGGACCACCGGGCTGGTCCTCGGCTACGGCGGCGGGACGCTGGGAGGCCTGGCCCTCATCAGCTGCGGCTGGTTGCTGATCCGGCAGCGCAGCGTGCGCCGCCGCGCCGTGATCCGCCTGCGCGAGCAGATCGCCCGGGATCTTCATGACGATGTGGGCAGCAACCTCGGCGGCATCGCGTTGCTCAGCGAGATGGGTGGCCGCCACAGCGCCGACCCCCGTGCCCGGGAGGACTTCCTGGCGATCCGGGAAGCCGCCGAAACCAGCTCGCAGTCGATGCAGGACATCGTATGGCTGATCGAGCGGGGAAACGAAAGACTGCGCGAACTCATCAGCCGCATGCGCGAGACCACCGACCTGATCCTTGGTGACCACCGCGTCTCACTCGCGACCGAGCCCGACGATTTCCGCGACCGGCGGCTGTCGCTGAATTTCCGCCGGCACTTCTTCTTCGCCTTCAAGGAGACCCTTCACAACGTGCGCCGCCATGCCGGGGCGCAGGTGGTCGACATTCGAATCCGGGTCGGTCGCCGTGACCTGTGCGTCGAGGTCAGCGACGATGGCCGCGGCTTCGATCCCGAAAAGGCCTCGCCCCACGGTCATGGATTGGCCAACCTGAGGCGCCGGGCCGAGCGCTTGAACGGCCGTGTCGAAATCGTCAGCCGGCCCGGCGAAGGAACCCGTGTGAAGCTCGTGGCACGCCTCCAGACTCCCCGCCAATGAAGACGACCGAGAATCCGATCCGCGTATGGCTGGTGGAAGACAACGCCCTGTTCGCCACCAGTGTGCAGCGGGTCGTGGAAAGCCTCGAAAACATGCAGTGCGAAGCGCCGTTCGTCTCGGTCGAGGCGGCCTTCGAGGCACTCGATTCGAGCCCGGCTCCGGATGTCATCCTGCTCGACGTCCAACTCCCGGGACTCGACGGCATCTCGGCTTTGGAAAGCTTCCGGGAGCGGGCACCGGAGGCAAGGGTGCTGATCCTAACCGTTTTCGACGACGCCGAAAAGATCTTCCGGGCCGTCTGCGCCGGGGCGGCGGGGTATGTGCTCAAGTCGTCCGGCATCGACATGATCGGCAGCGCGATCCGCCAAGTCGTCGAAGGCGGGGCACCGATGAGCCCGGCCGTTGCCCGGAAGGTGCTGGATGCCTTTCCAAGGCTGCAACCCTTGCCGGCGGGGTATGAGGACTACGAGCTCACCGAGCGGGAGATGGACATCCTGCGCCTGCTCGCCGACGGCCTGCAGAAGAAGGAAATCGCGATGGCCCTGGAGATCAGCACCCACACCGTCTCGACCCACCTGCGACGCGTCTACACCAAGCTCCACGTGACCACCAACACCGGTGCCGTCGCCAAGGCCCTGCGCGAGAGAATCATCTGATACCATCTCGTCGAATTGGCCTGACAGTTTGACCGGATGATTGAACCGCCAAGACGCCAAGGTCGCGAAGGCAGGAAATTTGAAGCTTCCATCGGTCGAGCTTGGCGTTCTTGGCGTCTTGGCGGTTCAATAACTCCACGGGCTCGGAAGCGTCAGGTTTTTTTCTTGGAACTCGCATGAGAGGGACGCTCAGCCTTCCGGCGCGAAGCGGACCGACCAGCGGACCGACGCGTTCTCCGGTCCGTGCAGGCGGATCCCGACGACTCCGTCGACGGGCGGCAACAATTCCGCGGTCACGCCGGCGTGGTCGCATTCGACCGCAACCGGCACCTTGCCATTGGCGGCCAGCGCAATCCGGTAGGGATCGCCGCCGATGATTTTGCTGACACCGGACAGCACCCGGCTTTCCGCATCCCAGCGCACCTTGTCGAGGTCGAGATAGCCCTGCATCAGGTGGCGGTCGGTGGAAAGGACCTGCGGTCGATCGAGGCACCTGCGGACCGAAATCATGCGGGCCTCCCCGGGGCGCAGTTCCTGTTCGATCCGCGAGTCCCCCGCCTGCCGGCCGAGAAAGCGATCATTCCAGAAGTCGAAAAGGTAGTAGTCCGCTTCCGGATCAAGCCCCAGCGCCCCGCGTTCCTGCGGCCCCGACAGGTCGATGCCCACGGTCTTCGGACGATCGGGATCGGCATTGAAGAAGGTCACCTGATGCCATCCGGGATCGACCTCGAAGTCGAACACCGCGGGGTTGCCGGACAGGAAGGCATCCACGGGCCGCGCGCTCCGGGCTGCCGTGTGGTACGGGAAGGTGCGCGTCAGATCGTGAAAGGTCTCCGGCGAGAACTCGGAGAAGCTGTTGGCGAGCAGCAGGCGCCCGGTGGTGACGTACGACATCGTTAGTACCGCGCGCACCCGGTCGCGACTCCCCTGCAACTCGACGAGGTCCTTCGAGTCCGCGTCCTGGTTGACCACCACCCGGTTCTTGTACCAGCGCATCCCGCAGCGCGTCACGGTGGCGCGATCCAGCGCGTCGGTGTCGTTCTCGGTGCGCATCGAGGCCACCACGCCGAGAGTCACGTCCGAGCCGCGCTCCATGTTGCGCTCGTGCACGTAGGCCCCGGGGCCGAGGCCGTCATGGGCGAGGCGGAAGATCGTGCGGTAGGCGGCGGCGGTGGTCGACGCCTCATCCTCCATCCCGCCGGCCTTCGCCCAGCCCGACGCCGGGTAGTCGAACATCAGGCCCTTGATCCCGCCTTTCCTGAGATTGGCATAGACTCCCCGCATGTGGCTGAGGAACTCCGGGTCGGTGAAGTCGTAGCCCCAGACCACCCGGCCGTTTCGCCTCCAGGTCTGCTGCCAGGTGGTGAAGACCTCGCCCTCGGTGTCGACCGGCTCGCCTTTCCAGGCGTAGCGCTTGTTGAAAAGCATGTGCCCGGGGAACTGGCGAACGTAGTCCTCCGACCGATAGGCGGTCTGGAAGTAGGTCAGCGGGATCCCGCCGAGCTCGGTGACTGCCTTGCCCCACTTTTCGCTGGTCTCGTACGGTTCGACATAACGCCCGTTCTGGGTCGTGTCGCGGTCGGTGTCGTCGCGCTGCCAGTGCTCGTCGTCCCACCACCCCTGCTGGTTGTCCGGCATGTAGGAATCGGGCACCAGCCTGACCGCGACCCGGCTGTATTTCAGGAAGCCGCTGTCGGCGATCACCTTCATCTCGTTCACCGCGCCGAGCGTGGTGTTGTCCGCCGCCCCCGAGCCGTAGCGCGTGTCGGCGGCATACCACAGGCAGACGGTCGGAAAGTCATACATGCTCAGGTCGATCTGCTGGGCCTCGCGCACCCGGAGTGCGTAGCTTTCCAGGGCCGTGAAAGGATCGGAGCCGGTGACGTCGATGTAGAATCGGTCCGGCGCGACATAGCGCTGGCCGGCATCGACGCGCTTGCCGACCGGATCGGAGGCAAACAACTGCCCCGAGTAGGCGCGACGCGGTCGGGGACACTCGGAGACGGGGGTCAGGCGAGCCGGCAGCAGCGCCTCGTGGCGTCCGTCGCGGAGCCAGACTTCACCCAGATAGACATGGTCCTGCGCCGCCGCCGACTTCTCGACCACGATCCGCAGGCTTCCGGACTTCACCGCCTCGGCCGGCAGGGGCAACTCGACCTGCTCGACGTCCTGTTTGCTCGTGCCGTCGAAACGCGGAAGGGTGCGGTTCTCGACCAGCGGCAGCCGCCGGGTGCGGCCATCGCGTTCGTACTCGACGATCACCGATTGCGCGACATCCGGATACTCGCCGTGCTGGAAACCTCGCCACCACGAGAATCCCAGCGTGTAGGGCCGGTCGGTCCGCAGGTCGCGCGCCTCGACGACGACCCGGTCCGGCTCCTCGACCGAAGTCGCCAGTTCGCGGCAGCGGAACTCGTGATAGTGCCAGGTCCGGGAACCCGCTCCCTCGATCAGCTCGAGCGTCTCTCCCGCTTCCGCCCGGTCGGATTTCTCCCGGGGCAGGTCGAGGTAGCACAGCAGGCTCGGTTTCCCATCCGAGCCCTCCGCCAACTCGGTCCGGCGGGTTTGCGCGATGGTCGCGAACTTCTCGAAGTCGTGATAGCTCAGGCCGCCCATGACCATCACGTGCCGCCGGTCGTCTCCGGTGAAGTTCAGAAGGATGTTGTTGCGCGACTTGAGCGCGTTGGCCCGGGTCAGCGGTGAGTAGAACCTTTCCCCGTATTCGAGTGGTTCGCCACCGCTGAAGCCGTCGATCATCGCAAAATCCCGCGTCATGTCCGCGCCGGGATAAAGTTGCGCATCGGCCATCACGTGAAGCTCGCGGAGCTGAACGGGTTCGTTTCCCGTGTTCACGATGCCTCCGCCCAGGCTGAAGAAGTCTCCCTCGTGCAGGGCGACCGTGAACAGCAGCTCCGGGCGGCCGGGCGCGGTGCAGTTCAACTCGAGGAACTTCTCCTCGCCGAACGGACCGTCGGCGGTTCGCACCGTGTAGCGGCGCTCGAATGCCGGATCGTCCGACGACCAATCGTTGACTCGCAGGCTCGCCTTCGAGATTGCCGGGTGGCGGTCGCCCTCGCGGAGGATGCGGTATTGCCCGCTCGAAAGATCGAACTCGAACCGGACCCCGGCATTGTGCAGCGTCACGATCTCCCCGGTTTGCGCGATCTGTGGCAAGGCCGCGGCTGCCGAAGCTGCAGCGAACCCGAACCACACGGCGGCGGACAGCTTGTGAAACGAAGATGGCATCATGAGAAGGGCCCAGTGGATTCGAGCTCCCTCCCTTAAGCGGATGCGCACCGAGAGACCACGCATCAGCGACCAAGAAGGACCCTCCTCTTGAGGTCCGTCCGGAAGGCCGGACCCGTCGCACTGGCATCCGCTCAATCGACCCGCCATTCCTGCACGGCGGCGGGGGCGGGGCCGAACTCCACTTCCAGCCGAAGTGCGGTGGTCTCCACCGGCTTGAAATCGACCTCGTTGAAGAGATCGAGTCTCAAGGTGAAGGGATCCTCCGTTTCGACCGGAATCCATTTACTACCATCGTAGTAGGTGAGCTTCCAGCTCTCCGGCATCACGAGGTCCTCGCCGCGGATGCGCGGACCCCAGTAAACCTGGGCCCGCCGATCCACCGCCCAGTAAACCGCGGCGCGACTCAACTTCCGGGGTTCGTCCCAGCGATACTCGATCCAGCCCGGGCCGTCACCGGTGTCCGGCAAGGTCATGCAGGGCGTGGGTCGGTGATCGGAAGTGGGACCGGATCGACCGTCGCGCACGGCTTCCATCGCCTTGGTCGGTGACTTAACCGAAGCGGCAAGCGACGCCTCATGCGCGGCAGTTGCCGCAGGCAGCGGCGTGGCGGCTTCGGCCGTGCGTGCCAGCCACACATCCATGTAGCCCTCGCCGCGATTGGCCCAGGCGTAGTAGGGGATGGCGGTCAGCTTGATCGGTTCCAACTCAGCCGCCTTCCCCCACGCCGGTTCCTTCGCGATCTCCGCATCGGCGGTGACGACCGTCATGCCGCCGAGGAGATCGTCACGCTGTTCGGTGCTCAATTTCGCCCCGTCGGGAAGCACGATCGCATCGGTGCGCTGGCCCGCGTGATCGACCGCCTCGACGCAATAGACCAGCGGTCCGCGCTGCAGCGCGACCCGGCCGCGATTGGCCTGAACTCCTTCGTGTGCAATCACCCGCCTTACCGCCATCGGCAAGGGAAGATCATACACTTCGCCATCCGCCCAATTCCTGATGAGGCGGAAATAGCCGTCATCGTCAACCATCGCATCAGCAATCCGATTGTGGGTGTCGGGCTCCCCGATAAACCGATAGAGCTTGCTCGACACAGGCGTCCCGCGTGCCCAGCCCGGAATCCGAATTGCAAGCGTGACGAAGTCATCTGGCGCTTCCTCAACAACGAAACGGACGCGCCCGTCATGCGGATACTCGGTTTCCACCCGGAAGCGGAACTCTCCGGCCGGCAGTTGCAGGCTCGCGGTGCCGTTGACGAACAGGTTCACGAAGATCGTGTTGCCACGCGTCGCGTAGGCCATCGACCCGACCTGCGGGATGATCCGCACCAGGTTCGACTGGCAGCAGGCGGGGTTCCAACTCGGATGCCGGACCACCCCGCCCCGGCTGGCGAGCGGGTTCTTGTAGAAGAACTTGTCGCCGGAGATCGAAATGCCGGACAGCACGCCGTTGTACAAGGCCCGCTCCATGATGTCGGCGTAGCGGGCATCGGCACGCAGGAGCGTCATCCGGTGCGCCCACAGCGCCGTGCCGATGGTCCCACAGGTTTCGCCATAAGCGTCGGCATTCGGCAGCACGTAGGGATCACCGAAGCCTTCATCGTAGAACTGGGCGGAGGCCGAGGCTCCGGTCAGGTAGAGTTTGCGGGCGACGACGTCCTCCCACAAAGCATCGAGCGCGTGATCGTAGCCGTGGTCGGGGCATATCCTCGCGACATCGGCCATCGCGGCGTAGGTATAGGTGGCTCGCACCGCATGACCGACCGCCTCGGTCGCTTCCTTCAAGGGCACCCGGTCCTGGTTGTAGTCCGCGCTGCGCGGCTTGGGTCCCCTCACTCGTTCGGTGCCGCCGTGCACATGCCCACGTTGATCGAGAAAGAAGCGGCAGAGGTCGAGGTAGCGCTTTTCTCCGGTGGCCTGATGGAGACGGATGAGCGCCATCTCGATTTCCTGATGGCCGGGCACGTCGTGCACGCCGTCAGGACCGAAGCGCTTGTCGATCAGATCGGCAAAGCGAGCGGACGCCTCGAGCAGGTCGTTCTTTCCCGTCGCCTGCTTCCACGCCACCCCGCTCTCAAACAGGTGGCCGGCGCTGTAGAGGACGTGCGACTTGCGCAGGTCTTCCCAGCGTTCCCTGGTCTCATCGACCGTCAACCGCGGGCAAAGGAAGCCGTCCTTTTCCTGGGCTGCGATCACCCGCGCCACCTTGCGGGCGATTTCATCGGCATCGACCTCGTCCGGTCTCACCTGCAGCGTGTAGGCCGCGCCTTCGAGGATCTTGTGGACGTCGGAATCCACCACCGACACCGGGTTGTCGGTGCCGTCGGTCGGCTTGCCCGCTGCCCGGTCGAAGGCCCCCATGCGGCCGGTCTTTTCGATGAACTCGAGGTTGTGCGGCAGTGTGACCGTGGCGTTGGTGTCGATGCGCGGCCCCCAGAAGCCGCCCTCGACGCTGACGTCGGCCACGCCCGCCGGCCGAAGCGGCTCCCCGGATGCCGCCGCGGATGTTAGAATCAGGAAAGTCGCGCCGACCACGGCCCTTCCGCCGGAACGCGGGCGGCGGACGTGGATGTGGCCGGGGCTTCCAGCCCCGTCGCCGAGAATCGCACCAGGCTTGGGCACGGGCCTGGAAGGCCCGGCCACGAGCACGCTGCGGGCCGACCGCAGGACGTGCCGTGATTTGCGTGGAGATGAAGCCATGCCCGGGTTCCGTGGCTTGGTTCAGGGCTTCGACTACAGCCCGAGCGAGATCAGCTCCGGCTTGTCCGTCATCGCCTTGATCTCGGCGATGGCGTCCCGGGTGTTCTGCGCCTTCTGCAGGCTCAGGCGTTTCGGAAAATCCGGCTCGTCGTTCTCGAAGTAATGGATGGCCTCCTCCAGCAGCGGGATGGCCCGCTGGGCGTGGGCACCGTAGCTTTTCAGCAGATTGAGGATCGTTCCGATCCGCTTCTCGCTCGCGTGGGGCTTCTGGTTCTTCACGTAGCTTCCGAGCAATTCGATTCCCTCGCTGACCCGGTGCCTGGCGAAAAGCTCGAGACCGGCGGTCTGGATCTGGTCGCTGAACATGATCCCACTCGGCGCGGGCTTGACGATGGCCTCGTGAATCGCCGGCAGCAGCGGCTTCAACTCCTCGAACGAAAGGTTGGTGTAAACGCTGGAGAACGAGCCGCGGGCGCGTCCGTCCTGATTGTGCAGGCCGGCCCGCACCGCCGCCATCAACTGGGCGCGATCGACCCCCTCGAGCGAATTTCCCAGCAAACCACCGCGTTTGTTGAACAGGGCGAAGGAAAGGTAACGCTGCTCCATCCCGCGAGGGTCCGCAGCGGTCGGTCCGCGGGTGAGCATCTGCAGCAACTCGGGCACCGCCACCATCGCCGGTTCGCCGATCGCCGCCAGAGCGTCGGCGGCCTTGACCCGCAGCCACATGTCATCGGCCTTCAGGGTTTCGCGCAGCTTCGGCACCGCGGGAGCGGCCTTTCCCCGGAGCTGTTCCAGCGCCTGACACGCCCCGATGCGCGCCTCGAGCGCGGGGGCATCGAGCATCCGGATGATCGGTTCGACCGGTGCGTCCTTGCGTCGTGCCAGGGCCATGGCGGCCCGCTCGCGGACGATCGGCGACCAGCTCTGAAGCCGCTCGAAAAGCATGTCGCCGCCCAGCGCATCGTAGGCGCTGTTGCGGTCGTTGTTGCTCCAGCCTCGACCGTCGAGAACGACCTGAAGCGCGGCCTCGGCGTCAAGCTTCGGCGCGACCGACGGCTTGCTACCGGTCAACCGGATCGCCTTGCGGGGCATGCCGTAGGCGATGAGATACATGCCGGTGGCGTCCCAGTTGCCATAGGCATCCCTGCGCGGCTGCGGCGGTCCCTGGTGGGGGAAGCTGGCGTCCCACTTGCGGGCGAGGTCGAAGTACCAGCTGCCGAATTCCTTCATCCACGCTCCGGTCGCGTGCGGGCCGCTGCGGGACACGCCGGGCATCGCCCAGGTGATGTTGAAGAAGTTGCCGGTGTGACCGGTGTCGCGCTCGTTGCCGTGCGAGGCAGTGCTCATTTTCGAGAAAAACTCGGCGCCGTCCTTTTCCCCGAGCTGATCGAAGAGCACGGCCGCCATGCCGCACTTGCCGTTGTCCTCGTGGGTCTGCATCCACGCCGCGTGGTCACCGTAGGGCACCGCGCCCTTGCCGATGTAGAAGCGCAGCAGCTTGGCGCTGCGTTCGATCGCCTCCGCCACTTCGGGATCCTTGACCCCGGCCTCGCGCGCCAGCACCAGGCCGATGGTCAGCACCGCCCCGGGCGAGTTCATCATGCCGTAGCCGAGAAGTCGTCCGTCGGGACCGGCGAACTTGTGTCCCCACGAACCCACGATGCTCTGACCCTTGGCCGCTTCCATCGCGATCCGGCGCAACCCGGGCAGCACCGAATCATCGCCGGTCGCCATGATGTACTCCGACAGAAAGACCGTGACGTAGCCATAATACCAGGTCGCCATTCCATCGACCGAGTAACCCGCCGCCCAATCGGCCTCCTTCTTCAGGATCGGATGATACTTCGGATCCCCACTGGCGAGCAGGCCCACTCCGTTGAGCGAACGGGTGATCGGGTTGCCCGTGTAGGACGGATCCGCCATCCGCCTGGCCAGGGCTTCGCATCCCTGGTCCATGATCTTCTTGGACTTCGGGCAGTCGTAGGGAGCGGTCGCGCTGTAGGTGCCAAGCACCGGCAGCTCGATCGTGACCTCGGCGGTCTCTCCCCCCCTCCAGCGGGTGACCACCAGCTTGCCGCCCCCCTTCTCCGACTCGGCGAGCGTCAACGCCTCGCCAAAGGCGGTCCGGGCATCCTGCGAGAAAGGCTTTCCGCCCACGCCGAGAATCACATCCCCCACCTGCAGCACGCCATCGGCCGCTGACCCTGCGTCGACCTGCGTGATGGAAATCTGCCGCGCCTCGGTGGTCTCCATGTTCTTGAAGTAGATCCAACCCCGCGCCCCGGTGGCACCGAGGTTCCAGTCCTTTTTGCCTTCCTCGGGAATCGTGCCCCCCTTGGTGAAGTCCGGATTGGAAACCTGTCCCCGGGGTGCGGCCACGAGCGGATGAACGAAGCCGAGGCCCGCAACGGCCAGAAGGAGGGTGAAGGTGCGTGATTTCATTCGCTGAGACTACTGGTGATGACGATCGGAAATTGCAAGACGACCGGGCCGATCAGCCCCGAGGGCTGCAGTGGCGACCGCTCGTTGAACTTGCCCGCCAGATTCGTCCGGGTGATCCGGTGTTCGCCCTCGCCGCGGGCGTCGCCGACGAGACGGTTGTTCCAGTTGTTGGTGACCTCGATCCTGAGCGCATTCTCGCCCGCCTTGGCCAGGGGACGAAGATCGATCCGGAAGGGTTCCTTCCAGACGATCCCGGCATCCATTCCATTGAGACTGGTACCATTCCAACACCCGTCCGGAGCAGGCGGGCGAGCCCGTGAGGGACTCGCTCGGCCGACTGCTCCGGCGGCGGTAACGGAGCTGCCC
>NZ_JBISBU010000255.1:0-300 GCF_044385805.1 Haloferula sp. A504 | reverse complement strand
GCAGAACAAGTCGTAGATGGCGACGCTCCACAGCGGCCTTGTTGAAAACCCCGATTGGTGGTTCGATCTGAGTAACGGAATCGGTGCCGCCGACACGGGGTCGCGACGCCATTCCTTCTGACGTTGCTATGGCTGCTTGTTTGGCAAGGGGCAAAGTGATGTTTTTTCCATAACTCGTGGGGAGTGATAGTTTAATTTCGGGGAGGGGCTTGTGCGGGTCTTGGAGGAAAGTTGTCCACAGGGTTCTTCGCGAGAATGGGCACGGAGTCAGCTCGTCGGAGCGAAGGTTCATGTGGGCAA
>NZ_JBISBU010000254.1:0-301 GCF_044385805.1 Haloferula sp. A504 | reverse complement strand
CGGACGCTGCGGGGTTGGTATGGCTACTTCAAACACGCAAGCCCCGGCCATCTGGGAGAGATCGACGGATGGGTGCGCATGAGACTGCGCTCCATCCTGCGCAAGCGCCACCGAGGAAAGGGGCGCGGGCGCGGACGGGATCACCAGCGCTGGCCCAACCGCTACTTCACCGACCTCGGGCTCTTCTGCCTGCTTGATGCCCGGAAGTCGGAATCCGCCGGTCTCCGTAACGGAGCAAACCGCTGACTGGACAGCCGGATGCGGGAGATCCGCACGTCCGGTTCGAAGGGAGGGGCGGCGC
>NZ_JBISBU010000253.1:0-301 GCF_044385805.1 Haloferula sp. A504 | reverse complement strand
GCGCCGCCCCTCCCTTCGAACCGGACGTGCGGATCTCCCGCATCCGGCTGTCCAGTCAGCGGTTTGCTCCGTTACGGAGACCGGCGGATTCCGACACCCGGGCATCAAGCAGGCAGAAGAGCCCGAGGTCGGTGAAGTAGCGGTTGGGCCAGCGCTGGTGATCTCGCCCGCGGCCCCGACCCTTGAGCCGGTGGCGCTTGCGCAGAATGGAGCGCAGTCTCATGCGCACCCATCCGTCGATCTCTCCCAGATGGCCGGGGCTTGCGTGTTTGAAGTAGCCATACCAACCCCGCAGCGTCCG
>NZ_JBISBU010000252.1:0-303 GCF_044385805.1 Haloferula sp. A504 | reverse complement strand
TGGGTGGCAGAGCGCCTGGGGATGGGGGTGGAGGGAAAAGTGACGCGCGCGTTGAGGCGGGTGCGGGGGGAGAAGGGAATGGAGGGAGCTTAAAGGAGTTTTGCACGAATGCTCGAAAAACGGGACCCCTTAGAGACCCCTTAGATGAACAAATGCGAAATGCGAGGACCCCATCCACACTGCGGGCTGGGCGGGCCTGCCAAGGCAGCGGGAGCTGCCTGATGCCGTCTCCGGCAAACGACGCCGGAGGCGTCACAGGAGGGTGGCCGGGGGTCGAACCCGCGACAGCGGGGAACACCCCCG
>NZ_JBISBU010000251.1:0-308 GCF_044385805.1 Haloferula sp. A504 | reverse complement strand
GGCGGCGGCGAAGCGCGCAGCAGGGGCGATTCGGGACCTTCCCGGCGATACGCCAGCACCCAGGTGTTGAGCGTGTTGGGCGAGATGCCCAACTCGTGGGCGACGGTCTTCTGGACCGCCCCTCCCTCGACGCACATCAGCGCCGCCCTGAGCCGGAACTCGGGCGGATAGCCCCTCTGCCGCGGCTCCGATTCACGCCACTTTCTGCGACGCGCCAACTTCCTTCTCGGGGTCCTTTTGCGGACCCTCTCTGTCTTTTCGTTCATGGGGTTCCATTCTCGACGTCACCCCTTTTCCGCGCTAGAAAA
>NZ_JBISBU010000250.1:0-313 GCF_044385805.1 Haloferula sp. A504 | reverse complement strand
CGCTCGGTCACCCTCACGCAGTTGGCTTCTGGTAGTGCTTTCTTCTTTCATCGTTTCATCACACGGGGGACTTGAACCCCCTTTGGTTCCAACCCATGATGGGCATACACAAGTCGGCGCTGGACAACCCCTGACCCGCTCTGAGTTCCATGATCCCTGGTAGCACAACCCTCAACCCAAAGTCGAAACCGCGCCCTCGGTCAGGGGTGCCAGGCCTTTGACGTTGCTATGGCTGCTTGTTTGGCAAGGGGCAAAGTGATGTTTTTTCCATAACTCGTGGGGAGTGATAGTTTAACTTCGGGGAAGGGCTTGT